>CAZFTV010000005.1:0-6902 GCA_964521765.1 uncultured Eubacteriales bacterium | reverse complement strand
ACCAGGCCCAAGGATTGCGGTTGCAGGCCCCTGGCCCCCTCGGCCGTCTTCGAGCCCACCACCAAAGTCATGCCCAGGGAGATGACCGAAGACGATATCCGGCAGACGATCGGCGATTTCGTACGGGCGGCTGGACGGGCGGATCAAGCAGGCTTCGATGGCGTCCAGCTCCACATGGCCCACGGCTACCTGCTCAGCGGTTTTTTGTCGCCCCACACGAACCGTCGCCGCGACGCCTGGGGTGGACCGCTCGAGAACAGGGTGCGGGCCGCGGTGGATATCGTCCGGGGAATCAAGCAGACGCTGGGAGCGGCATTTCCGGTCATCGCCAAGCTAAATGCCACCGACCTTCTGGAAGGGGGGGTGACCGCCGAAGAGTCCGTCGAGGCGGCGCGTCTCCTCGAACGGGCCGGGCTGGACGGCCTCGAAGCGAGCGGCGGCATGTCGGAGGCCGGACGCGGCTCGATATGGCCGGGAATCCGCGCCGGGGAGGAAGAAGGGGATTTCGTCCCTTGTGCCGAGCGCATCAAGGCCGCCGTCCGAATGCCCGTCCTCGGCCTGGGCGGCATCCGCACCGCGTCGGTTATGGCCGACATCATCCGCGAGGGTCGAGCCGATCTCATTTCCATGAGTCGGCCGTTCGTCCGTCAGCCAGGTCTCGTCCGAGGAATCCGGAAAGGCTCCCTTCAAAAAGCGGATTGCATCTCCTGCAATAAGTGCCTCAACCCTCGCGGCCTGCGCTGCGCTGAATTGAAGTCTTCAAGCCGGACTTGAAAAGCCGGCCTGCCGCCGCGCGTCAGAGCCTGCGATCCGTTCATCCGCCTCCGCGCCGGCCGTCGAGCTCTTCCCCTGTCGCTCTCTATATCCCTCTCAGGGCGAGGGGTGAGATTTCGGCTTCTCCGCCAGACAGGCGATCAGGTAGCCGTGTCTCCGGAAGGAGGGGAATTTAAAATAGAGGAAGGAAAACAGGCCGATCAGCGGCCGGAAAAGAAAACTCAAGCCGGGCCGGCGGACATGAACCCACAGCTCGGCCATCCTCAGCCAGCCCGGCAGAAACAGGATGCCTGTCCGCTTCAGGACGCGGAAACCGGCCCCCCGCAGCAACCTCTCCAACCCGGCCATGGTGAAGGACTTCTCGCGGCCGTAAGCGTAGAGCCCCAACAGGTTGAGGACCGTCACCATAAGCGGACGGAGGAAGGGGTCGAGCTTGTTGGGAACGCCGATAACGGCCAGGCCGCCCGGTTTGAGAATGCGGAAACATTCTCGAACGGCCTGCGGATATTCCGGGAAATGCTCTATGGTTCCCATGCTGTAGAGATAATCGAACGAGCCGTCGGCAAAACCTATGCGTCTCAGGTCCGAGACGATGAAACGCGGTCTGGAGTGCGGCCCGGAGAACGACGTCCGCGCTCCACGGAGGATGGACAGTGAAAGGTCCATCCCGAAGACGCGCGCGCCCCGCCCCTCGAGCCGGGCCAGAATGCGGGTGTTCTTGGCTTCATCCCACAGGTCGGTCTTGACCAGCCTGCCGTCGGCCAAGCCCGGAAAGCAGTCCAGGAGCAGCCTCTGCTCACATTCGAGGTAGTAGGCGGTCGAGGGCGCGCCGAGCAGATCCGGAAAGCGCCCGCCCGTTTCTTCCCAGAAGGAACGGAGGGTGGATGCGGCTTTTTTGGTCATGAACGCGGCCTCGAAAACGTCCCATCTTACGCTTTTCTCGTCCCGCCAGCAAATTCCTATTTGTCATTGGTTGGGGGGCTTGGCTTCGAACGTGACCGCTTTTCTGTGGCTCAGGTCCAGGCTCGCCCGCCTCGGCGGCTGATCAGTCAGCGCCTCTCAAACCCTCTTGTCAATAAGCCCTCAAAACAGCTAGAATGAGTGTCAAGGAAACAGTCAACGAGGGGGTGAACATGTACGCGCGCGTGACATGCATTCACATCAAGCCGGAAAAGGTTGGAGAGGCCGTCCGTCTTTATGAAACCAGCGTCGTGCCGGCGGCCGAAACACAGAAAGGCTTTCAGGGGATTCTGCTCTTGACGGATGCGACGACCGGCCACGGCCTATCCATCACTTTCTGGGACAGCGAGAAAGAAGCCCTGGCCAACGAACAGAACCTTTACTACCAGAACCAGCTGGTCAAATTCATGCCCTATTTTTCCGACCCGCCCACGCGGGAGGGATTCGAAGTCAGCCTCCAAGTCAAACGCTAGGCTCCTTGAAAACGCGCAAAGTCGAGCTATTGCTCGCGCGGGGAAAACAGGAGTACGCTCGCGCTCGGCGCCAAGTTTTTCGAGTTGAAACTCAGGGGTCGGAGGGCGGGGGGCCGTCCGCAGCCCGCTCCGAAAATTCGACGAACGAGAAACACTCCGGCAAGTGCGAGTCGTAGACGCCGTGGCGGTTGAGGGCCCAGCCTGGGTCGGGCTGAAGGCGCTTTCCCCCCGCCTCGACCGTCTCGAAGCGCATGAAGGCCATCCGCCAGACGTCGCCGGGATGCGGCGAAAGAGCACGTCCCTGAGCGAGATCCGTCATGCCCTTCCACGGGAATGCCAGCTCCACCGTCCAGCCGCGGTCCGTATCGCTTCCGTCGTTGAGCGTCCCGTCTACTCGGACCGCCCAGCGGAGCCCGGGAAAGTCCCAGTCGAGGAACGCCCAGCGCTTGCCCCGCGGATGGCGTCCGCGGCGCATCGAGTCCTGGAACCCGCCCAAGACGTCCGCCCTCCGCGAGGCCGGGTCGAATTCCGGCCGGTCGAAAAAACCTCCGCGCCGCCAGGTATCCTGCCAGATGTAGAAGACTTCGTAAATCGTCCCCAGGGCATTGACCTGGAGCTCGTAATAGCAGTCCGGCCCGGCGATGAACACCTCGACGTCGTTCTCCGTCCAGAGGAAAGAATCCCTCTCCTTGAGCGAAGCCCTCACGTCGGGCTCCTCGAGCCGGAAGGCAAGATATAGATGTTCGTCATCCCAGAGGCCGGCCATCCGCGTATCGAGCGGAGCCGGCTCGCCCGTCACGAGGTCGACGAACCGACCGGATTTCGGCGCCCGCGGCCAGGGATCCTTGTCTAGGTTGCCGTCGATGACGGGGGGACGCGAAACGCGAAGACACGTATAGCGCGCCGTCTCGTCCTCGCCGCACCCGTAACGATCGGCCACGCCCGTCTCCGTCGTCCCATCTATTCCGCGGCCCGGACTCCCCGCTTGGAAACAACCGCGCTCCAAACGCGGAGGAAATTCCCTCCCAAGATCTTCCGGATGTCCTCTTCCTTATAGCCGCGGGCCCGCAGCTCGCGGGTGACGGCCTCGAGCTTGCCTGCGTCCTCCAGCCCGTCCGGGGTCTCCGAGATTCCGTCGTAGTCCGACCCCAGCCCGACATGGTTGGCGTTGCCCGTGACTTTGACCACATGGTCGATGTGGTCCACGAGCGTTTTGACGTCCACCGGAGGCAATGTCTTCCTCATCTCCCGCCACCGCTCTCGGAATTCCTTGAAGGCCGCTTCCCTTTTTTCCGGGTCGGCCCTCATGAACCTGCTGTCGTCTTCGGGCAGGCCGTGCTTCCGGGCCACCTCGGCCCGGAGAGCCGCCTGATGAACCTCGCGGCTTGAGTCGAGAAAGCCCGCAGAATAATTTATGCCTACCATCCCGCCCTTGGCCGCCAGGGCCTTGAGCATGTCGTCCGTCATGTTGCGATGATGCTCGGACAGGGCCCGGCAGCAGGAGTGGGAAGCCACGACCGGGGCGGCGGAGATTTCCAGGACGTCCCAGTATGTTTTATCCGAGGCGTGGGACAGGTCGATGACCATTCCCAGGCGGTTCATCTCCGCGACCAATGCTTTCCCGAAGTCGGTCAGGCCGTTGAAAACGGGCTGTGGGTCGCCCGAGGCGTCGGCCCAGCCGGTGTGCGTCCAATGGGTCAGGGTCATGAGCCGCACGCCGGAATCATAATAGGCCCGAAGCAGGCTCAAGTCGTCGGTGATCGTGTAGCCGCCCTCGATGCCGATGAGCAAGCCAGTCCGACCCGTCCCCCGCAGGGCCTGGAAGTCCTCCGGCGAGCGGACGACGGCCAGGTCAACGGGATTCTCCTCGGCCAGGCGCCGCACGGCGTCTGCCTGGCGGAAGGTCGCGCGGATGTCGCGGTTCCTCTCCTCCTCGCTTTCCGGAGCTCCGGTGTAACAGGCGAAAACCTGAAGGTCAACAGCGCCCCTCTTGAGCTTGGGGATATCGATGTGGCCGCGAGCGAGGTCCTGCCTCAAATCCTCTCCCTGCACAAACCGGCCGATCGTGTCGCAATGGAGGTCGATGACGTCGGCGTCATTATGAAGGAATTCCGTGCGAAAATCTTTGTCCATGATGTTGTCTTTCGTAGACGCAAGATATCGAAGGGCTTCGATATGGTAGCGAGCGGCCAGGGCCAGGAGGTCCGGCTCGATGAGCTCCGGCCTGTCGCCGGGATGATGGTACTCCGGATGCTCATTATCCAGGCCGCGGGTCAGGAGCTCGCCCGTTCGGAGGCTGACGGCCGTGACGCCCTTGTTCCAGAAAGCGGAATGGTCCGAGCCGCGGTAGGAGCGCCGGGAATGAAGCCGGGCCTGGAGGTCCGGACTCAGTCCGCGTTTAAGAATCTCAAAGAAGCGGCCGTATTCCCACATCCCGCCGACGAAAAGGTCCGAGTCCCCCACGCCCACCATGTCGATGTTCATGTAGACGGCCGTCTTCTCCAGGGGAAAGACGGGGTGTTCGGTATAATAGCGCGAACCGACAAGCCCCACCTCCTCCCCCGCCCAGGCGGCGAAGAGGATCGTGCGTCGGGGCCGGAACCGCCCGGCGGTCAGGACTCGGACAACTTCGAGGATGACCGCAGCCGAGCAGGAGTTGTCGTCGGCGCCCGCATAAACAAACCCGTCCAGGCCGACTCCGAGATGGTCGAGGTGACCGCCGACGATTAGGATCTCATCTTTGAGCCTGGAGCCTGCTCCGGGAAGGACGCCAAGGACATTGAGCGCGGTCCTCTCGCCGGCGACATAATGGGCCTCCATCTCCACTTCGACCCCGTCCAGGATAAGGGGATGGGGCCGCTTGAGACGCAAAGCCTTGCTCACGGCGTCTTTCCAGCTTTTCCGAGCGGTATAGAAAAGGTCGTCGGCGAAATTCCGGCCGGCCCGGAAGACGAGGAACCCCTCGGGGCAGGCGTCCGCGGGCGGCGGCGCAAAATAGGGACGGCGAGCGGCGGGAGATTGCCTCGTTTCGGAGATGTCGAGCTCGATCACCCCCGCGGCGCCCTTCTCCGCGGCCAGCTTCACTTTTTTCAGGAGAGTCCAATCTTTGCGTGCCGGCTCCTCGAGCGCGGCTGGCGCGCCCTCGATGACCAGGACGATTTTGCCCTTGACTTCAAGGCCCTTGTAATCGTCCCATCCGATCTTGTCCGCCGCGACTCCGAATCCGGCAAAAACGGGCTGGGCGCGCAAGACACCCGACCCCGTCCCGGCCACGGGCTGAAAATCACGGCCACGGCCGGGGAAGTAGCGGCAGTGCTGGGGCGAGACGATTTCCAGGCGGAGGGGCTGCTCGAAATGATGCCAGGTTTTAAAGGGAACCTGCTGGAAATACGTTCCCTTCTCCCCGCCCGGCTGAAGCCCGTATTCTTTCATCCTGGCGGCCACATACTCGGCGGCCCGCTCGTACTCCGGGGTGCCGGATTTCCGGCCCTTCATCTCGTCCGAGGCCAGGGCCTGAACATGGGCCAGAGCCCTCTGGCCGTCGGGTTCGACCTGCGGCTCCCGGGGCGCGGCCGATATCCCTGACAGAAGCCACGCCACGACGAAAAAGGAGAGTGCCTCTTTCATGTCTTTTTCCTCTTATCTGACGGAATCGGCCCGGCTGCTTCGATCAGGAAGCCGCCTCGAAAACACATCATCGTTTCTTCCGTTATCAACGCTTCGCCCCCTCCTTCCGGAGCAGGGCGGTCGTTTTCTCCACGCGGCGCCGGCGTGTTTCAGCGGGTTTAAATATTTCACGGCCATCGGTCATCTCCTCGGCCACTTTCAGCTACTGTAACGACGGCGGCGCCGGGCTGTCAATACGGGAATGAACCCGCCTGCAGCCGGACGAGCGGGATTATTCAGGTGGACATCCCCGAGGCCGGGGTATAATCTTTGAACATCAGGAGGTTCCTCATGATTCCCAGAAGATCTTTTCCGGCCCGCGGCGTCCTCGGCGCCCTGGCGGCGTTCGTCCTCATCGCCGCGTCGAATACGGGCGGAGGAAACGCCGCGCCGGGGCTGCGTTTCGCCGTATCCTTCCCCTCGGCCCTAAGTCCGGAGACGCTCGACGGCCGCCTGTTGCTCCTCCTCTCCACGGACGATTCCCGGGAGCCGCGCTTTCAAATCAGCGACGGGCCCTCGACCCAGCTCGTTTTCGGAGTGGACGTCGAGGCCTTCGCGCCGGGAAATCCGGCCTTCATCGACGGAACGGCTTTCGGCTATCCCCTGCGGAGTCTGGACAAGCTTCCGGCGGGCGAATATTGGGTCCAGGCGCTCCTCCACCGCTACGAAACGTTCCGCCGCGCGGACGGCCATACGGTGAAGCTCCCCATGGACCGCGGCGAGGGACAGCACTGGAATCTCGCGCCCGGAAACTTTACCAGCGAGCCCCGCCGCATCGTCCTCGACCCCGCAAAGTCGGGCGCCGTTTCGATCGTCCTCGACAGGGAGATTCCCCCCATTCCTCCGCCGAAAGACTCGAAGTACATCCGCCACGAGAAAATCCAGAGCGCGCTCCTGAGCGAGTTCTGGGGACGGCCCATGCATCTCGGCGCCTGCGTCCTCCTGCCCGAGGGCTTCGACGAGCATCCCGAAGCCCGCTATCCCCTGGCCGTTTTCCACGGCCACTTCCCCCACACCCTCGACGGGTTC
>CAZFTV010000004.1:22697-27221 GCA_964521765.1 uncultured Eubacteriales bacterium | reverse complement strand
GCCCAGCGGGATGATGGACGTGTACCAGAGACTTCCGCGCTCGAACACGGCCACTTCGGTCGTCCCCGCGCCGATGTCGATCAGGCCGACGCCGAGCTCTTTTTCGTCCGAGGACAGGACGGCCGCGCCGTCGGCGATCTGGGCGAGAACGAGGCCTTGAATGACGATGTCGGACCGCTCGATGCAGGTCCGGAGGTTCTGGAGCAGAGTCACCGCCCCGGTAACGATGTGAACGTTGACCTCGAGCTTGATGCCGTTCATCCCCAAGGGATCGCGGATGCCGTCCTGCTCGTCGACGATGAATTCCTGGGGGATGACGTGGATGATTTCCCGGTCGGGCGGGATCGGGACGGCCTTCGACTGCTCGAGCACCCGGCGGATGTCCTCGCGGGTGATTTCCCGGTTCCGGCCGGACACGGCGATGACGCCCCGGCTGTTGAAGCTTTTGATATGGGCGCCGGAGATTCCGACATAGGCCGATTCGACCTCCACGCCGGCCATGAGCTCGGCTTCCTCCTGGGCTTTCTGGATGGCCGCCGCCGTGGCGTCCAGGTTGACCACGACACCCTTGCGCAACCCCCGCGATTCGGCCGCGCCGACGCCGATGACCTCGAGCTTCCGGTCCTCCGAGACCTCGCCGATGACGGCCGCGACCTTCTTGGTCCCGATGTCCAGTCCGACGATGTAGTCGTTTTTAGGCATCACATCACCTCTCCTCGGGCGGCGGAGACCGCCGTCTCGATTTTTGCGTCCCGCGGCTTGAGATAGGCCCGGCCCGGGAGACGGAAATCGACCGTTTCCAGGCTGCCGTAGGCATTCGTCCAGGCGCCGGCCTGTCTTTGGTAGAGCGCGACCTTGGCTTCGAAGCCCGAGCGCCCCAACACCAGCCGGACCGGCTCATCCCGGAGCGTCAGGCTCAGGCATCCGGTGTCGGTGAGGTCGAGCTCCTCGACGCGGGACCTGAGGGGCGGGGACAGGCTTTCCAGGCAGGCCCGAGCCAGGCTGATCTTGGCCTCGAAGTCTTCGGC
This sequence comes from uncultured Eubacteriales bacterium, assembly GCA_964521765.1. Taxonomy (GTDB): domain Bacteria; phylum Acidobacteriota; class Aminicenantia; order Aminicenantales; family JAFGAV01; genus JAFGAV01. The sequence continues at coordinate 26,193 of CAZFTV010000004.1, read as the reverse complement.
GAACCGCCCCTCATCCCTGAGAACCGGCAGAGAGTCCGCCGACTCGGCCTCGGCCGGCCCGAGCAGCACGCCCTCCTCATCGACTAGAAAGAACGCTCCCCGGTCCAGGACGGCCAGGGGCCGGCGGACCGAGATATCGACCCGGAGAGTCGAGGGAAAGGACTTCCGGATCCTGGCGTCCTTGATCCAGGGCAGCGATTTGATTCGGGCCGCCAGGGGGGTCGTGTCGAGGAGAAGAAGGTTGACCGACAGGAATCGGGCCGCCTCCTCTTCCACCCGGGCGCTTCCCGGCTCGGACCGGGGGTACACCTCCACCCGGCTCAAGCGCAGATGGTCCCACTCGAGGAGGAAGAAGCACAGGCGCTGGAGTCCCGAAAAAAGCGCCGCTTGAAGAAGGACGAAGAGGATGATGTGCCTCAGGCGGAGCGAAATCAGCCTCCGCCGGCGCCGGACCTCGACCCGCTGTCCGCGCTGGTACTGGACTACGGCGGCGGGACCGCAGCCCGAGGGACGGAGGCCGGTGCTCATGGATTTTTCTTTCCCTTCAGCAATCGCAGCATCTCGGGTATCGCCTTGGAGATATTCCCCGCGCCCAGGAAAATCAGGATGTCGCCGGGCGAGGCCAGCTGCCGGATGAGGGCCGGGATCTTTTTCAGGTCGGGCTCGAAGTGCGCGTCCTTGTGACCCAGCCGGATGATCTCCTCGTACAGAGCCCGGCCGTTGACGCCCGGCAGGGGAGACTCGCCGGCGGGGTAGATTTCGGTAACGACCAGGACATCGGCCTGGTTGAAGGACGTGGCGAAGTCGGGGAGAAGGAGGGACAGCCGTGAGTACCGGTGAGGCTGGAACACGGCCACAACTCTCCGCGGCCAGCCTTTGCGCGCCGCTTCGAGCGTGGCCCGGATCTCCGTGGGATGGTGGGCGTAGTCTTCGATGACCAGGACGCCGTTCACCTCGCCCCGCAGCTCGAATCGCCGGCCCGTCCCGGTGAAGCTCTTCAGGGCTTTCAAGATATTTTCGACAGGAATCTCGAGCTCCCGGCCTACGGCCACCGCGGCCAGGGCATTGAGGATGTTGTGCTTCCCCGGGACGCTCAGCTTCATGAGGCCCATCTCCCCGTCCTTGTGGAAGACGGTCGAGGAGCTCGTGAACTGCTCGAAGGACAGGTCCCGGGCCGTATACTCCGCCTGCGTGGAAAATCCGTAGGTGATGATCCGTCGCTCGAATCTGGGGATGAGGGCCTGAAGGTGGGGGTCGTCCAGGCAGAGGATGACGGGACTGTAGAAGGGGACCTTGTTGGCGAACCGGACGAAGGTGCTCTGAAGCTCCTCCAGGGTATGATACTGGTCCAGGTGTTCCCGGTCGATGTTGGTCAGGAGAGCGATAAAGGGCGACAGATAGAGGAAGGACCGGTCGCTTTCGTCGGCCTCGGCGACGATGAAATCGCCGGCCCCGAGCTTAGCGTGGGCGCCGACGGTGTTCAGCCGGCCGCCGACGATGATCGTCGGGTCGAACCCCCCCGCCTCCAGGACCTGGGCGACCATGCTCGTGGTCGTGGTCTTGCCGTGCGACCCGGCCACGGCGATGCCGAGCTTCATGCGCATGAGCTCGGCCAGCATCTCGGCCCGGGGGATGACCGGGATCCTCCGCCGCCGCGCTTCCAGGACCTCAACGTTGTCCGGGCCGACGGCCGAGGAGATGACGACAACGTCGGCGTCCCGAACGTTTTCCGCGCGGTGGCCGCGGTGGACGCGGGCCCCCAGACGCTTGAGACGCCGGGCGGCGGGGTTTATCTGAAGGTCCGAGCCCGTGACCGAGTAGCCCAGGTTGAGGAGGACTTCAGCGATGCCGTTCATGCCCGTCCCCCCGATGCCCACCAGGTGGATCTGCCGGAGCTTGAGGAACGCCTTATTGACCACTCACTCCTCCTCGGCATGGACTCTCATGATCTTCAGGCACAACTCTACGATCTGGCCGGCGGCGTTGTCCGTTCCCAGGGCCTTGAGGTTCCCGGCCAGGTCTTGCATCCGTCCGGGATGGCCGGCGTAGAACAGGATGCGCTCGGCCAGCTTCTCGGGCGTGATTCGGTCCTCGCTCCAGACTTCCGCACCCCCCGCGCGCTCGAGCTCTTTCGCGTTCTCCATCTGGTGTCCTCCGGCCGCCCGGCCGAAGGGGATGAGAAGAGCGGCCTTGCGGCCGGCGATGAGCTCGGCCACGGTCGTGGCTCCCGCGCGGCAGATGATGAGGTCCGCTCGGCTGAAGGCCGAGGCCATGTCCACGATAAAAGCCGTGACCTCGGCGTCCTGGAAGCCGGCCCGGACATAGGCCTCCCGGACCTGCTTTTCGTCGGCCGCGCCCGTCTGATGCCGGATGCGGAGGTTGTTTTTTCCGGGGGCGAGCTGCGGCAGGGCGGCGGTCATCAAATCATTCAAAAACCTTGACCCCTGGCTGCCGCCGAAGACCAGGAGATTGAGCTTCCCGTCGGGCGTCCTGGGCTCAAGGGCGGCGAATTCCTCCCGCACCGGGTTTCCAAGAAACACGCCTTTGCCCCTCAAGTCGGGCAGGGTCCGCTCGAAAGACGCCACGGCCCGGCGGACGAAGGGCAGTAGCCATCGGTTGGTGAGCCCGGGCTTGACGTTCTGCTCCAGGATAATCGTCGGCTTGCCCAGGAGAGAAGCCAGGAGGACAAAGGGGCCCGAGCTGTAGCCGCCCGCCCCGATGACCAGGTCGGGACGGATCTTCTTTATAAGAAGGAGGGATTGGACAAGCGCCGCCGGGATCCGGAGAAGGGAGGGAAGGACTCTCCAGCCGCGACCCCTGAGCCCGGCGATCTGCAGCGGGTGGAATTCCTCCCCGGAGCGGGCCATGATCTCCATCTCAACCTTGCGCCGAGTCCCGATGAAGGCCAGGCGCACTCCCGGCAGAGCCTCCCTGAGCTTGCGGCCTACGGCCAGGGCGGGGAGGATGTGTCCGCCCGTGCCGCCCCCGCATATCGCCACCCGCCGGGGTCTCATATTCGATCTCCTTCCGCCTGGCGGCGCTGGGAGATGTGGAGCAGGATTCCTCCGGCCAGAAGGCTGCACACCAGCGAGGACCGGCCGAAACTGATGAAGGGCAGCGGCAGCCCTTTGGTCGGACCGAGGCCGAGGACGATGGTCATGTTGAGAAGGGCCTGGGCGGTGAGGCCCAGGGTGATTCCGGCCGCGGCCAGCTGGCTGAAGAGATTCGGCGCCCGCCGGGCGATGCGCAGTCCGCGCCAGAGGAGGACGAGAAAAGCCAGCAGCGTCCCCAGAGTCCCCAGGAGCCCCATCTCCTCGCCGATGATGGCGAAGATAAAATCGGTATGGGCCGAGGGGAGAAAATACAGCTTCTGGACGCTTTCCCCCGGGCTGACGCCCAGCACGCCTCCCGAGCCGAGAGCGATCTTGGACTGGATAACCTGGAAGCTCTTGCCCAGCGGGTCGCGGTCCGGGTAGAGGATGGCCTCGAGCCGGTC
>CAZFTV010000004.1:16572-22687 GCA_964521765.1 uncultured Eubacteriales bacterium | reverse complement strand
ACTCCCCGTCGGCGACGTCGAAGGAGATATCGCGGATGGCCTCGAGCCGGTCGAGACGATATTCGGCCCGGACGAGGAACACGGCGAAGACCAGCACCGCCGGGAGGAGGATGATCCCGAAAAAGCGGAGCTTCACCCCGCCCAGGAAGAACACGGCCAGGGCCAGAACGAAGACGAAGAGCGCCGTTCCGTAGTCCGGCTCGAGGAGGATGAGGATCATGACCAGGACGACGGCCGGCATGAGTAGGACGAAGGTCTTGGCCTCCCGGCTCTCCCTTCTGCGATCGAGCCAGAAGGCCAGGAGAAGGACCAGGCTCAGCTTGGCCAGCTCCGAGGGCTGGAAGCTCAGGCCGCCGAGCTCGATCCAGCGGTTGGTGTTGGCCCGCTCGGGCATGACGAAGCACAGGGCCAGGAGCAGGACGGACAGCACGAAGAGGCCGTGGACGAATGCGGCGTCCTGGTAAAAGGGTCGCCGGACGGAGAGAAGGATGAACATGGCCAGGAAGCCGGCGACCGCGCCCACGGCCTGGCCGGCCAGGTAGTGGAAGGAGTCGTTGTGCTTTTCCATGGCCAGGATGCCCGAGGTGGAATAGACCATCACCAGCCCGAAGCCGGTCAGCGCCAGGAGCGAGAAAAAGAGCGGCCTGTCGAAGCGGCCGGCACGAAAGACTTCGGGCTGCCGGCTCATCGGCCGCTCTCCTTCCTCCGGGCCAGGAGACGGACTTCGCGCTTGAAAACGCGGCCGCGCTCCTCGAAGTTGCGAAACATGTCGAAGCTGGCGCAGGCCGGCGCCAGGAGAACGGCATCCCCGCGGCGGGCCGCTTCGAACCCGAGGAGCCGGCCTCGGCCAGGGGAACGGAGCCGTGGAGGGCGGCGCGGATCTTTTCCCTCGCCTGCCCGAGAAGGATGACCCGCCGCGCTTTGTTCTTGAGCGTTTTTCGAAGGAGGCGGAAGTCGTCTCCTTTATCCTTTCCGCCCAGGATGAGCACGACCCTCCGGCCGGAGCTCTCCAGGGCCATGCGCGCCGCGTTGACCGTCGTGGCCTTGGAATCGTTGATGAACAGGACCCCGCGGACGGAGGCCACGCGTTCCAGGCGGTGCTCCAGCCCGGAGAACGCCCGGACCGAGCGTCTCAGGGCGGCGCCGGGGACGCCCAGCGCCCGGCCGATGAGCGCCGCGGCCATGACGTTTTCCAGGTTGTGAAGGCCCGGGAGCGGGATCTCGCGCGCGGCCATCACGCGCCCGCCTATTCCGCCGGCCATGACCAGCCGCCCTCCCTCGAGGTGGCAGCCGTTCTTCACCCGGCGGCGACGGCTGAAGCCGAGGACCGCGGCGTCGGACAGGCGGCTGAGGGCCCAGACAAGCGGGTCGTCGCGGTTGAGAACCGCCGTATCGCCCGGCTTCTGGCCGAGGATGAGACGCGTCTTGGAGGCCAGGTAGTCGTCGAAGGTGGGATGCCAGTCCAGGTGGTTCAGGGAGATGTTGAGGAAGGCCGCGACACGGGCCCGGAAAGTCACGATATGGTAGAGCTGGAAGCTTGAGATTTCCGTGACGTAAACATGATCCGGGCGGCTGCGGGCGACGAAGGAGATGAGGGGGGGGCCGATGTTCCCCGCCAGGAAGGCCCGCTGTCCGGATTCGCGGAGAATTTTATGGGCCAGGGTGACGGTCGTGGATTTTCCGCAGGAGCCCGTGACGCCCACAATGGTCCCCTGCAGGAATCTCCCGGCGAGCTCGATCTCCGACCAGACGGGAATGCCCTTTTCGCGGGCGGCCGAGAACTCCGGGATGGGGGCGACGCCCGGGCTGGGCACGATGAGGTCCGCGGCCAGGAAGGACTGGAGGCGGTGCCCTCCGGCTTCGAGGCGCACGCCCCGGGCCGTCCAGGGTGCGGCCTCCGAGGCGACCTCGGCCGGGGGCCTCTTCTCGCTGACCGACACCCGGGCTCCCCGCTCCAGAAGAAAACGGCACACGGCCCGGCCCGTCTTTCCCAGGCCGACGACCAGGACGTTCTTGCCGTTGAGTTCCATGTTTATCTGAGTTTCAGGGTGGCCAGGCTGAAGAGAGCAAAGATGATGGCCAGCACCCAGAAGCGGACAACCACCTTTTCCTCGGCCCAGCCCTTGAGCTCGAAATGATGGTGAAGCGGGGCCATCAGGAAGACGCGCCTGCCCCCGCTGAGCTTGAAGTAGGACACCTGGATCAGGACGGACAGGGACTCGAGGATGAACACTCCGGCCACGGCCAGGAGGAGGAATTCCTGCTTGATGAGGATGGCCAGCAGGCCCAGCGTGCCGCCGATGGACAGGGAGCCGGCGTCGCCCATGAACATCTGGGCGGGATGGGCATTGTACCAGAGGAAGCCCAGGCAGGCCCCGGTGAAGGCGCCGGCGAAGACGGTCAGCTCCGCCGCCGACCGGACGAAGGTGATATCCAGGTAGCGGGCCCAGACGGAGTTGCCGGTGATATAGCACAAGGCCGTCAGGGCCGCGGCGCTGATGACGGCCAGGCCGACGGCCAGGCCGTCCAGCCCGTCGGCCATGTTGACCGAGTTCGAGGAGCTCACCAGGATGAAGGTGATCCAGGGCAGATAGAGCCAGCCGAGCAGGGGAGTCCACTGCTTGATGAAGGGAAAGCTCAGCCTCAGGTCGAACCGTCCTTGAAGGCCCATGACCACCAGGCACACTCCGATGGCCGCGGCCAGGGCGAGCTGGAGGGCGAGCTTCTGCCTGACGCCCAGGCCCTTCGATTTTTTTCTCCGGATTTTGAGCAGGTCGTCCCACAGCCCGATCAGCCCGAAGAAAAGCATGCCGGCCATGGCCAGCCAGACATAGGCGTTGGACAGGTTGCCCCACAGGAGGGTCGGAACCAGCGTGGCGGCGATGATGAGAATGCCGCCCATGGAGGGCGTGCCCTTTTTGCTGAGGTGAGACTGGGGGCCGTCGGACCGGATCTCCTGCCCGAGCTGGCGCTTCTTGAGCCAGCGGATGACGACCGGCCCGAACAGGAGCCCGAGAAGGAGCGCGGTAATGCCGGCCAGGGCCGTCCGGACGGTAATGTAGCGGAAAACGTTGAAGAACATGGAGAGGCTTTTCAGCGGAACGAGCAGCAGATAAAGCACGTCACATCTCCTTGAGGCCGTCTCTCAAGCCGTCCACGACGATTTCGAGATGAACGCCGCGGGAGCCCTTGACCAGGACGAGGTCCCCGCGGCGGAGAAGAGGCGGAAGGTCCGCTGCGGCCCGGCCGGCGTCGGGGAAAGACAGAACCCGCCCCGGCTCGAGCCCCGCTTCGACCGCTCCCTCGGCCATGTGGAGCGCCAGGGGGCCGATGGTGACCAACAGCCCGAAATCCAGCTGCGCAACCAGGCGCCCGGCCGCGCGGTGGAACTCGGCCTCGCTCGGGCCGAGTTCGAGCATGTCTCCCAGCACGGCCACTCGGCGCGCGGCCGGCAGGAGCGCGGCGCCGCGCAGCGCGGATTCGAGGGCCCGGGGATTGGAGTTGTAGCTGTCGTCGATCACGGCCCTGCCGCCGCGAAGCCTGAGGAGAGCGCCGCGCTGGGGCAAGGGCCGGAGCAGTCCGAACCTGGGCCGGAGATCTTCAGGGCTCAAGCCCAGGGCAAGCGCCGCGCCGACGGCCGCTAGGAAATTGAGAACGAAGGCCTCGGCGAAAAAGGGGAGAGAGACGTTCATCCTCGCCCCCCCGCAGCTCAAGATGAACTCGACTCCCTCGAGCCCCCGAAACCGGACGCCCTCGGCGCGGACATCACACCCCTCGCTCAACCCGAACCGGATGAGGCCGCCCTTCCAGGCCACGGCCGCCTTCCGGACAAGCGGGTCGTCCCCGTTGAGAACGGCCGTTCCTCCCGGCTTCGTCCCCTCCAGGATCTCGGCCTTGGCGGAGGCGATGTCTTCCAGGTTTTTGAAGAACGCAAGATGAACGGGACTGACGTTGGTGATGACGGCGATGTCGGGCGGCGCGACGCGGGTCAGGCGCCGGATCTCATCCGCGCCGCTCATGGCCATCTCCAGGACGGCCAGGTTGTGTCCGGCCTCGAGGTTGAGCAGGGAGAGGGCCAGGCCCAGGTGGTTGTTGTAGTTCCCGGCGGATTTCAGGACGCGAAAACGTCCCCCCAGGAGCTCGGCAGCAAATTCCTTGGTCGTCGTCTTGCCGGTGCTGCCGGTGATGCCCACGACGCGGACGCCTTGGCGGCGGAGCGTCTCCGAGGCCAGGCGCTGCAACCCGTCGACCGTGTCCGGGACGCGGACCAGCCCGAAAGACGCGTCGGGTACGTCAACACCCCGCGAGACGACCGCCCCGCCGGCGCCCCGCAGCCGGGCGTCATTGACGAAATCATGGCCGTCGCGGACGGCCGCCACGGCGAAGAAGAGGTCGCCGGAAGCCGTCCGCCGCGAATCCAGGCTGAAAGATCGGAACAGGCGGCCGGAGTCGCCCTGGAGGAGGAGGCCCCCCATGCGCCGGGCGATGTCATCGAGACGGAGCTCAACCATGGCTCGGTTTTTTCTCCAGTCCCAGGAGCTCGCGGATGACCGCGACGTCGCTGAAGGGATGGCGCACTCCCTTGATCTCCTGGTAGGCTTCATGGCCCTTGCCGGCCACGAGAACGATGTCGCCCTTGCGGGCGAGGGAGAGCGCCTGAGCGATGGCCTCGCGACGGTCCGCGAGGAGGGCGTAATTCTTGCCGTTCTTCTTGAGGAAGCCTTTCTCGATATCGGTCAAGATGGAGGCCGGGTCCTCCGAGCGGGGGTTGTCCGAGGTGACGAATGTCCAGTCCGCGAGATCCGCCGCCGCCTCACCCATCCGCTCCCTCTTGGACCTGTCGCGGTCGCCGCCCGCCCCGAACACCAGGATGACCCGGCCGGCCTCCAGCCCGCGGGCGGTTTCCAGAAGATGGCGCAGGGCGCTGTCGGTGTGGGCGTAGTCGACAAAAATCATCAGGCCGCGGTCGTTGTCCACGCTCTCCAGCCGTCCGGGAACGCCGCGCAGGGCGGCGATTCCGGCGAGAATGCCGGGCAGGGGCAGGTTGAGCGCCAGGCCCGTCGAAAAAGCGGCCAGGATGTTGTAGAGGTTGTGCCGGCCCATGAGGGACGAGACGACCTCCGCGCGGCCGCCCGGGTAGTCGACGGTCAGACGCAGGCCTTGGCGGTCGAAGACCGAGTGCGCGGCGCGGACGAGGGCCTGCGGCCCGCAGCCGAAGGTGATCGTCTTCATGGGCAGCTCATCGAGAAGCCTCCGGCCGTAGGGGTCGTCGATGTTGACCACGGCCGTCTGCTTTTTCGTATTGAGGAAGAATAGTTTTTTCTTGGCCTCGAAGTATTCCTCCATGGAAACGTGGTAATCCATGTGCTCGCCGCTGAGGTTGGTGAAGATGGCCGCGTCGAACTGCACCGCCCACACCCTCTTGAGGTCGAGGGCGTGGGAAGAAACCTCGAGCAGGGCATGGGTCGCGCCCGCGTCGAGCATCAAGCGCAGCAGTCGCTGGATGTCGGGCGCCTCGGGCGTGGTCCGGTCGGCGGCCTCGGTGATTCCGGGGCCGCGGTAGGCGATCGTTCCTATGACGCCGGGACGAAACCCGGCCTCGAGGAGGATGGACTCCAGGATGTGCGTGACCGTAGTTTTTCCCTTGGTCCCGGTGACGCCGACGACCGTCAGCCGCCGACTGGGATGATCGGAGAAATTCGCCGAGGCCAGCGCCAAGGCCAGCCGCGCGTCCGGGACTTCGGCCCAGACGGCGTTCACCTGGCGGGGCTTGGGGCGGTCGCACAGGACGGCTGTCGCGCCGTTCTTCACGGCCTCCGGCACGAAGTCCAACCCGTCCTGTTTCAAGCCCTTCAGGGCGGCGAACAGCCAGCCGGGCGAGACGCGCCCGGAGGCGTAGGCGATTCCCCTGATGTCCACCTGGGAGCTTCCGGACAGGCGGACGAGGGGAACGTCGCGCAGAATGTCGTCGAGTTTCATTCGGAGTCTCCGGGGGGAAGCTGGGCGGTCACGACCCCGGCGGACGAGGGAGAACGGGGCGGGACCTTGAGATAGCGGAGAACCTGGCCGAGGCCAAGGAAACGGACACGGTCCTGGTCATGCGCTCGATCGGCAA
>CAZFTV010000004.1:15794-16562 GCA_964521765.1 uncultured Eubacteriales bacterium | reverse complement strand
CGCCGCGACCTGGCCGCCGTAATACAGGCCGCGGGGCTCGTCGATGACCACGATGATGGACAGGACGGGGTCGTCCGACGGGACAAATCCCGCGAACGAGGCCAGGTGTTTGTCCTGGACGTAAGCGTGCCGCTCCGGGTCGTATTTCTGCGCCGTTCCCGTCTTGCCCGCGGCCGGATATCCCGCCACGCCGGCCTCCAAACCCGTTCCCTCCTCCACCGAGCGCTCGAGGATCGAAACCAGCCGCTCGGCCGATTCCCTCGACAGGACGCGTTCCGAAGCGGCTTCCCCCGGCGGGAGCGGAGACGCTGGGTCGAGGACGCGTTCGACGACACGGGGGGAGACGTTCAGGCCGCGGTTGGCGATGACGTTCATCGCCTGGAGCACCTGCAGAGCGGTGACGGAGATCTCATAGCCGATGGCCAACGAGGGCAGGGTTCGCTGCGTCCAGACGGCCCGGGGGTTGTATTTCCCCAGCGCCTCGCCGGGAAGGTCCAGCCCGGTTTTGATCCCGAACCCCAGGGCCTGAATCATCCGGCGCATCTCCGGCTCGCCCGTGCGGAGTCCGACCTGGATGGCGCCGATGTTCGAGGAATGGATGAATATTTCGTCGAAGGTCAGGGTGTCGAAGGGCTTGTGGTCTCGGATGGGCTTGCCGGGAACATCCACGGCGTCCGCCCGGCAGTTAAATGTCTCGGCCTGGCTGACCGCTCCGGTCTCGAGAGCCGCGGCGGCGGTGACGACTTTGAACGTCGACCCGGGCTCGAA
>CAZFTV010000004.1:11475-15784 GCA_964521765.1 uncultured Eubacteriales bacterium | reverse complement strand
TTGCGCTTCGCGCCGGGGCTGGACGTCGAAAAATCATTCGGGTCATAGTCCGGGATATTGGCCAGGGCCAGGATTTCGCCCGTGGCCGGGCGGGAGACGATGATCGAGCCCCAGGCCGCCCCGGAGGCCAGAACAGCTCTTCTCAGCTCCCTCTCGGCGATGTATTGGATGGCCGCGTCCAGGGTCAGAACGACGTCCTTTCCCGGCCGCGACTCCTTGAGCGTCTCCAGCCGGTATTTCCGGCGCCTGGCGTCCCGAAGAATCAGGGCTTCGCCGGCCTGCCCCTGATGAGAGCTGTTGTAGGCGTATTCCACGCCGGCCTGCCCGCCCTCGTCGATGTCCACGCCGCCCAGGATGTGGGCCGCCAGGCGGCCGTGAGGATAGAACCTTTTGGTCTCAGCGTGGAGCGCGATTCCGGGCAGGCCAAGATTTCTGACTTTATCCGCGGTCTCGACGGGCACCAGGCGCTTGAGGTAGATGAAGCGGTCGTTTTTTAAGATCTTGCCGCGGATGTTCTTGAGATCGGCGGGAGAGAGCCCCAGGACGGCCCTCAATCTTTCAACTTTCAAAAATTGCACGGCTGCGGTTTCGTCCGCCGAAGGGGTTAGAAATACGGACTGGGAGGGCAAGCTCCGGGCCAGGATGTCCCCGTTTCGGTCGGTGAGCGTCCCCCGCCGGGGCCAGACAGGCCTCTTGTTCCGGCTCTGCTCGATAACTTCCGTTTTGTAGCGCGCATGGCGGAGGACCTGGAGCTGAACGAGGCGGAATACGAGAAGGCCGGTCCACAGCCCGAAGAACAGCACCGTCCAGGCGGTCCGGCGATTCACGCGCTTGCGATGAGGGTCGATCATCGGGACGCTCCCGTCGGCAGGGCTGGCGACTTCCCGGCTGGGGAGCGGAACCGTACCTGGCCGGGACGGGGGTCGGTCAGGCCGAGCTTATCCCGGGCGATTCTCTCCACGCGCTCCAGGGAGAGCAGCTCCGCCTTGCGGGTCTCCAGCTTGCGGACGTCTTCTTTCAGCCGGTTGATATCCTCCTCGAGCCGGGCGGTGTCGTAGCCGATCCGGGTCATCTCGTTCAGGTGCCAGAGGTAGAAGGTCAGGGCCGCCGCGGCCAGGGTCACGGCCAGGACGGACATGAAGAGCGCCAGGCGGTCTCGTTTTCGGCGGACCATTCAGACCCTCTCCGCGATTCTGAGCTTAGCCGAGTGGGAGCGGGAATTGGCGGCCAGCTCATCCTCAGAAGGAGTTTCCGGCTTCTTGGTCAGGACGCGGACGAGCGGCTCCCCCTCGCCGCCGGCCAAGCGGAGAAATGTTCTTTTGATGACGCGGTCTTCGAGCGAATGAAAGGTGATGACGGCCATCCGGGCCCGGGGCCGCAGGAGGCGGAGGACGCGCTCGAGGAAGACGTCCAGCTTGTCAAGCTCGTTGTTGACTTCGATGCGAAGGGCCTGGAAGACCTTGGCCGCGGGATGGACCTTGCCCCTCTGGGGCCTCCAGCGGCAGACCTCCTCGACCAGGCGGCGGAGCTGAGTTGTGGTTTCGAGCCCGCTTCCCTTGCGCACGGAGATGATGCGCCGGGCCAGGAGCCGCGCCTGGCGGAGCTCGCCGTATTCGCGGAAGACCTGGGCCAGCCTGGCCTCCGAGTGCCTGTGGAGGATTTTGTGCGCCGTGGTTTTATTTCTCATGTCGAACCGCATGTCCAGCGGGCCTTCGTGGTTGAAGCTGAATCCTCGCGCCGGCGCGTCCAGCTGGAAGGAGGACAATCCCAGGTCGAGCAGGACGCCTCGAACGTCGGGCCAGGGGATGTCCAGGTCGGGGAGGTTTCGATAGTCGGACAGATAGATCGTTACGCGCCCCTCGAAGACGGCCAGGCGTTCCTCGGCTCGGGCCAGGGCAAGCTCGTCGACATCGAGGCCGATGAGAGTGGACCGGGGATGGGCCTCCAGGAGCGCGGCGGCGTGGCCTCCCGTCCCCAGCGTGCCGTCGATGTAGACGCCCGGAACGCCGGCGTCAAGCCCGCGCAGGACTTCCCGAACGAGGACGGGGACGTGGATTGGGGCGTTCATTCATTTCGTCCCCGGGGCGAAAGACGGGCGATGGTTTGCCAGTCCTCGGCGGTGAGCGGATTGGCCTCGATCGTTTTGACCAGGTGCTCCTTGTTCCAGACCTGGAGGTGGTTGTTGATGCCCAGGACTTCAACTTCGGCTTCGAGCCGGACCTTCTGCCTGAGCTGGGGGCTGATGAGGACGCGTCCCTTGGGGTCGATCTGGTTGACGCTGCCCATATGGCTGACGCGCACCTGGAAACTCTGAACGGACTGGTTGAACTGGTTCGCTCCTTCCTGCGTGATTCCGGTCAGCTTGATCCAGACGGGGAGGGGGTAGATGTGGACGGCGTCATCGGACAAGGAGGTGACGAACAGGTCCTTTCCGAATTCCTCCTCGATGGCGGCCCGGAATTTTTCCGGAATCTTGAGCCGGCCGCTTTTATCGAGGCGAGCGGAGAAGCTACCGAGTATAAAATTCCCCATTTCTTCCCGTTTCGTCCCGTATGCAACTAAATATTATGGGACGAAGTCCCAATTGTCAAGCAAAAAAAGGCTTTTTTTTTATTTAATTTGAAGCAGGAATTCCATATATTGTGGTGGTTTTTCGTAAGCTCTATATGTTGAAATACGGCCAAAACAGCAAAAATGTGCCGGCCCTAAGCTTATATCTCCGATAATAGGTCTTTTCGGCCTGGAGAAGGATTGATTCGATAGAGCCGGGAAGCGCTCTCAGGACCGGTTTTTATCCAGGGCGTCCTTGATGAGTTTTTTTGCCAGATCCGCGTCTTTTTTGGGGACGAGAATCTTGATTTCCCCCATGCCGTCCGTGGTCATCGGCAGAATGGACTGGGGGACCTGGCCGCGCGTCATGCAGAATATATCGTGGCTGTTTAGCATGGATTTAATGACTTCCATCTCGGCCGGCCCCCAGACTTTGTGGATTTCCACCAGTTCCAGGTCGTTGTTGCGTTGTTTATCGGTCATGGCTTCTCTCCAGGTCCGGGCGTTTCGGCGGCCGGGCTTATCCGCGCCCGGAAATAATCCTCCAGGATGCGGCGATGGTCAAAGGCCAGGGGAAAGGCGATCTCCTCGTGCGCGAAGACGCCGATGCCGCGAGCGTCGTCGCCGGCGCGCGGAGTCCCCTCGGCCGCGGCCAGGAACACGGTCGAGATCGTGTGGCGGCGGGGGTCGCGGCCGGGTTCGGAATACGTGTGGAACTGCCGCAGAAGCGCGACCTCCAGGCCCGTCTCCTCCCGCGCTTCGCGATGGGCCGCGTCCTCGAGCGACTCTCCGTAATCCACGAACCCGCCCGGCAAAGCCCAGCCCGGGGGCGGGTTTTTCCTCTCGATGAGGACCACGCCGCTCCGGCCGTCGGGCCGCGTCATTTCGATGATGACGTCTACGGTCGGGATGGGGTTCTTATATTCGGGCATGCGGGCCTTCAGCCGATTCCATTCTAGCACGTCCGGGCGTGCCGGGACAGGACCCGGCCCGAATAGGCCGCTTTTAAAGAGGCGAAGCGTCGCCGCGCTCCAAGGTTCGGCCTTTCCGGTCGAACGTCAAGAGCGGGGATTTTCCCGCGAGGGACCGGGCTCCGCTTTCCGCAGCCCGCTGATCAGCCCCGAAGTTTGAACTTCTTGTCGAGGGCCGCGAGCTTCTCCACGACGCCGCCGTATTCTAGCTCGCTGTAGGGGAGCATGGCCGGCCCGGAGAAGCCCTGGCGCCGGATGGCCGTGGCTTTCTCCGAGACCTTGCCGCGGACGTGCTCCCAAAAGGGATGGTCGAAAACGTCGGCCGCCTCGGTCAATTTACCCTCGTGGACGCAGAACGCGGCGCCGGTGACGACGGGCGGTCCGTCGAAGTAGGAGACTGTGGAGTTGAGCTTGCAGGGCATGAGCGGCCCGTTATGGCTGCCGCGCATGAACCCAGCGACGTAATGTCCCAGCTCGTAGGGCGCCAGGACCTCGCCCGTGGCCGGGAACTCGCCCTGGACCCGGACGAGGGCCACCGGGTCGTCTTTGCCCGTGTACTTGCCGGCGATGTTGTGCAGGCGGGTGGTGGAGATGGACGCAGCTTGCGCGCCCGAGGCCCGCGAGAAGATGCTCTCGATGACATAGCGCTCGTTGTCGCGGAGCAGGGTGGCGATCTCGTAGATGTCCTCGGGGGTGTTGAGGTCGATGATGCGGTCCTTTTCGGTGTAGGCCACGTCGATGATGCGGAAGGTGAATCCCTTGCCCATCTTGGTGCTCAGGATCAACCC
>CAZFTV010000004.1:8728-11465 GCA_964521765.1 uncultured Eubacteriales bacterium | reverse complement strand
GAGCAGTACATCGGGTCGGCGAAGGCCAGGTAGAAGGGCAGGTTGTAGGCGCCCGGGTCGGTCTTGTCCGCGGCGAAGAAGACGAAAGGCTCGTTGGGCCGCTCCTCGAACTCCATCTCGGCCACGGCCGGGCCCATGCCCTTGATGTTGCCGCTGAAGGAGTCCTTGAGCAGATCCTGCCCGGCGCCGTAGAGGCCCTGCTTCTTGGCCATGGCCGTTCCGGCCAGGAAGGCGTCCCAGCCCAGCTTGTGGACTTTTTCGTCATTGACGCCTCGCTCGTGGGTGGCCAGGATGGCCACGTCATCCCCCGTGCTGCTGATGTAGGTATCTATGAGCAGGTTCTTGCCCGCTTCCTTGACGAGGCGGTTGACCTCCTGCAGGAGCGCCTGGCTGGGCTTGATGTGGCCGCCGATGCTGCCCACGTCGGCCTTGAGAACGCTGAGTGTGACCTTCATGAATCCCTCCTTGAAATTGATAATAAAAAAATATTCTAAAGTCGGGGGGAGGGAATGTCAATAAAATTCGGGAATAGGGGGACATCATGCCAATTTCCCGCATTTCTTGGGCTTAAATGTATTCCGGCATTCCAATAAAATGGGCTATTGGGTATTGTGTCCCATTTTTGTACTAAAATATCCGCATGGGCACTCGAGGAGGATTTGAATGAACATGCTCTTTTTGGCCATAGCCCTGGCGAGCGTCGCGGTCGGGATCATCGCCTCCATCGCCGTCACTGTTTATGTCTCCAAGCGCGGAATCAAGATCAATTATTTCCTGTACCGGATCATGATTTTCAAGTACTTCAAAGACTACCGAAGGCTGACCCTTCAGGAAAAAGGCAAGGTCGGACCATGGTATTATGTTTTCTCTGCGGCAATGATCCTGACGCTTGTCTTTGTGGTCGTCGGCATCATCACCAGGTAATCATAGATGGTGTAGATGGGGACGGGCCGAATTATCTATCTCAAAATAAACAAAATATCTTGATTATCGGGGCGATTTTCCCGCGAATAAGCCCTTTTTAAGGTGCGAAAAAGGCCAGATAGGCTTGGCCTGCGGCGCGGGCGGGTTGAGCTCCTGAACAAGCGCTGCGCGCTGGGAGTCGAACGCCACGCGGAATTCCGGCCGCAGCGGCTCGGCCGGCTGAAAACGAGCGCCCAGGGGGTTAACGGGCTTCCCGTGCTGGGTGATGCGGTAATCGAGATGCGGGCCCGTGGACTCGCCCGAGTTGCCGACGTATCCGATGACCTGTCCGCCCGCAACCGCGGCCCCGGCCTTGATCCCTTCGGCGAAACGGCTGAGGTGCAGGTACATGGTCTGGTAGCCGCCCTTGTGCTGGAGCTTGACCATGCGTCCCGCTCCGCCGTTCCAGCCGGCGGCCAGCACACGGCCGTCGGCCGTGGCCTTGACCGGCGTGCCCACCGGCGCGGCGTAGTCCACGGCGTAGTGCGCCCGGTAGATCTTGCGGATGGGGTGGAGGCGGCTGGACGTGAAGCGCGAGGTGATGCGGCCGTACTTCAGCGGGCTCTTCATGAACTCCTTGCGCAGGGACTTCCCCTCGGCGTCGAAATAGTCGGAGCGGCCGGTATCGGGGTAGGTGAAGCGGAACGCCTGCAGCGGCTTGCCCTGGTTCCAGAACTCGGCCGCCAGGATCTTTCCGTAATCCGAGGGCATGCCGCCGCGGAAGATTTTCTCGTAGACCAGGTTGAACCGGTCGCCCTTGCGCAGGTCGATGTAGAAATCCACGTCCCAGGCGAAGACCTCGGCGAAATCGAGGGCCAGGATGTCGCCCTCTCCCGCGGCGTTGAAGGCGCTGATGAGGATGTCCTCGACGACCCCCTGGATGCGCATCCTCCGCGTCTCGACGGCGCAGGGCAGGATCTCGGACTTGTAGCCCGCCCCCTCGGGCCGAACGCGCAGGAACTTCCTTTCATCGACGTCGTATTCCAGGAAGGCGGGCCTGCCGTCCTCGCCCCGGTAGAGGCGCAGCTCGCGACCGGCCCGGACGGAGTCGAGGTTGTAAACGGGACGGACGTCGTTTCGAAGGCGGTCCACCTCGACCGGGGAGAATCCGCACCCGGCGAGGAGGCCGGCCAGGTTCTGTCCGAGAGAAATGGTGATTTTCTCCTCTCTCAACGGCGGCCGGAGCCTCAGGATGCGGGCCAGTGGAGAAGCGGGCTCGGCCCTCCGCCCGACGGGGGAGAAGAAGAGCCGGTGCAGGCCCCATCCCAGCAACGCGAGGAGAAACAATCCCCCGAGGAGGGCGATGAGCCGCCGCGCCAGGAGCGGGAGACGGCGGCGCCGCGACGCCCGCTTGAACTTCAGCTCCTGGGCCCTCTCCGCTTGTCGGGTCAATAGGCTTCTCCTCCCGTCCTCCAGAGCTTAAACGCCGCCGGCCCGGGCCGGGTTGCGTTTTTCCGGAGCGAGCGGCGGCCGTCTACCGGCCGGTTCAACGCTCGGCCAGCTTCAAGCCCGCTAGAAAGGCCACTCGGGCGATGTCGGCCATGATGTCGGGGTTGATGCGGTAGATGGTATCGCCCGCCTGGTGGTAGGCCAGGTGCGGCCCGTTGGAGCCGAAGGAGGCGACGGGGATGCCCTTGAGGAAAAAGGGCGCATGATCCGAGCTGCGCACCCCGACATGGCGGATGACCCGCACGCCGCGCAGGATGTTCACCTGCCGATCGGCCTCTTCGAGCGATTCCTTGAGGGCGGGCGGCTCGGCGCTCACCCCGCACCA
>CAZFTV010000004.1:0-8704 GCA_964521765.1 uncultured Eubacteriales bacterium | reverse complement strand
CGAAGTTGAACATGGCTGCCACGCTCTTGAACTGCGGCGGGATGTTGGCGGCGAAATGCTTCGACCCGAGGAGCCCCATCTCCTCGCCGCCGAACAGGACGAAAACGACCGAGCGGCGGGGCTTGCGGCCCAGCCGGGCGAAAGCCCGGGCGATTTCCATGACCGTGGCGCTGCCCGAAGCGTTGTCGTTGGCTCCGGTATAAACGATGCCCAGATGTCGGCCGCAATGGTCGAGGTGAGCGCCGAACATCAGGCATTCGCCCTTGAGGGCCGGGTCGCGGCCCTCAAGCCATCCGACGACGTTGTAGCCGAGGCCGGCCGGGAAGTGACGGGAGACGACGCCATAGCGCAGGCGGGCGTTGAGGTCGAAAGACAACGGTCTTTTATAGACGCCCAGGTCCTTCTTGAGCTGGGCCGCGGTCAGCCCTTTTTGCTTGAACAGCAGGTCGGCCGTCTTTTCCGAGATCTCCGCCGGAGTGAAGCCCTGAAGCCAGTCGCCGTTGGGATTGGAGGAAACCTCAGGGTAAAGGTAGACGACCCCTAGCGCGCCCTTGTCGCGGGCGGTCTTCATCCGGACGCGGTGTTGGTCGTGGTCTTCGTAGCGCCTATCACCCGGGTCGGGCGTGCCGCGGAAGAAGAGAACGAAACGGCCTTTGACTTCCAGGCCGGCATAATCGTCATAACCCAGATCCGGGGCTGAGATCCCCCATCCGGCGAAGACCATCCCCGCTTCGTTCCGGCCGCTGTCGGTGAACAGCAGGGGCAGGAAGTCCTTGTCCGCCTCGAGCTTTACCTCCCTGACGGTTTCCTTCCCGTCCTCCCCTTTTTCCTGGAAGAGGAGCGTCATATCCGCTTCGTCGACCAGAGTGTAGGGCGCTGGAAAACCCTGGAGGTATCCCTCGGCGGCGCTCATCGGTTTCAGGCCCCACTCCTTGAATTTGCGCGCCGCCCACTGGGCCGCGTTGGAGTAGCCCGCGTGTCCGGTCAGGCGGCCGGCGAACTCGGCCGAGGCCAAGATTTTGCAGGTGGAGTAAACTTCGGAAGGCTGGATGGAATCGAGCGCCCTCCTCGTCTCGCGCGGGTCGGAGCCCGACCCCGAAAACGGGGCGAGCATAAGGACCGTGACCAGGAGGGGAACGAAAGCGATCCTCGAAACTTTCATGATGTCTCCTTTTTCTTTTTTCGGCGGACGATCTCGGCACGGACGCCCTTGTGCAGCACGAAAAAATAATAGAAGCCGAGCCCCGCGGTGATCACGCCGAAGCGCCAATAATTGTGGTGGATAAGGCCGACCATGCCGTAGACCAGGATGGCGACGAGGACGGCGAGATGGAAAAAGGCGAAGAGGAGGTCTCCCGTTTTTGATTTTTTTCTGAAGAGCATGGCGCGCCGGATTAAAAACTTAAAATAACAGAAGATCGCTCCCGATTCAACAACGGGCGGGGCTTTTGACCGGAAAGGCCGGAAAACCGCGGTGGGATTCGCGGGGGGCGGTGATTGCGCTTCGTGCGCTTTTCGCCTAACATATCATCAAGGATTTTCCTTGAGGAGGAAAGCATGCAATCTCGTCGCAAGTTAACCGCCCTGTTCGCCGTTCTGTTTCTCTTCATGTCGCTGTCCTGGGCGGGACAGCAGACGGCCGCCCAGCAGACGCGGGAGCAGGCGCTCCTGCGGGCCTTCCACGGCATTCAGAGCGCGACCCTGTATGAGCACGTGCGGGAGATGACCTCGGATAAATACGGCGGCCGGCTGACGGGCACCGAGGAATACAACCTCTGCGCCCGGTGGGCCGCGGAGCTGCTGGGGAAATGGGGCGTCCGGCCCGCGGGGCACAGCGGGACGTTCTTCCAGGCCTTCCCCAACCCGTACACGCTCGTCTTTCCTGGATGCGAGCTAGTCCTTGAGATCCCCTGGAAAAGCGGCGTCATCCGGAAATCCTACAAGTACGAGGATGAATTCATTCCCGGCGGCACCTCGGCCTCGGGCGAGGTCCGGGCCGAGGTCGTCTACGTCGGCTACGGCGTCTCGGCGCCCGAGCTGGGCTACGACGACTACGGCGGAGTGGACGTCAAGGGCAAGGTCGTGCTCATGGAGGCGGAAGTCCCGGTCCGGCCCGACCGCGACCCCGAGCTCTTCCTGAAATGGCGGCCCCATTCCTTCCACCAGAAGAAGCTCGAGACGGCGCACGCTAAGGGCGCCCGGGGCATGATCTACAACTACGGTCCCATCGGCAACCCCAACAATTCCTACCGGGAGGGGTTCATCTACAGCCACGTGGGGACGGCGGTCGTCGAGGACGTCTTCGCCGGAACCGGCAAGACCCACAAAGACGTCGTCGCGCTCATCGCCAAGACCCTCAAGCCCCAGTCCTTCGCCACGGGCAAGGTTGTTTATCTAAAGAACAACACCGAGCATCATCCCGACGGCACGGGCTTCAACGTCGTCGGCCTCCTCCCCGGCTCGGACCCGGAGCTCGAGGAGGAAGTCATCATGCTCGGTGGCCACCTCGACCACCTCGGCCGGCTGTGGGAGCTCAATCCCGGGGCGAACGACAACGCTTCGGCCGTGGCCGTGCTCCTCGGCGTGGCCGAGGCCATGAACCGCTCGGAGGTCAAGCCGCGCCGGCCGGTGATGTTCGTCCTGTTCGGGGCGGAAGAGCAGGGCGTGGCCGGGTCGAAATATTTCACCGAGAACCCCCCTCTGCCCCTAAACGACATCGCGGCCTTCGTCAACCTGGACGGCGTGGGCGTGGGCGAGAGCATCAACGCCCTGGCCGGCGGGAATTTCCCGGAATTCATGACCTATTTCGAGAAGGCCAACAGCGCTTACGTTCATCGTCCCCTGACCGGGCCCTCATTCGCCAACCTGGCGCGGCCGCGCCTGGACGCAGCCTGGTTCCTGTGGAAGGGAGTGCCGACCTTGTCCTTCAGCACCAGCGGCGGCCGGTCTTTCTACCACGTCACCAAGGACGATCTGTCGACGATCAACCCCGAAATCCTGGAAGACACCGCCCGGCTCCTGTTCATGGCCGTCATGGACATGGCCGCGGCCGACAAGCTCGGTTTCCGGCCGACCGTTCACTGAGCGGGCCGGGACGATGAGCTTCGTGATGCGGTTCCGTTCCCCGACAGCCGTCCTCTTCGGCGCGGGTGCGTGCGAGCGGCTGGAAGAGGAGGCGGCGGCGCTCGCCGGAGACGGCCGTATTCTTCTCGTCACGGACAGGGGAATCGTTGCCGCGGGGATCGCGGGCCGAGTCATCGGCCGGCTCACGGGCGTCGAGGTTTTCGACGAGGTCGAGCCCAACCCGCGCCACACGACCGTGGACCGGGCGGGCGCGCTGGCCCGCAAGCTCAAGCCTTCGCTCGTCGTCGGCCTGGGCGGCGGCAGCGCTCTCGACACGGCCAAGGGCGTGGCGTTGCTCGTCACGAACCCCGGCTCGATCGCCGATTACGAAGGCCGGGAGAAATACAAGGTCAAGCCGCTTCCGGTGCTGGCCGTGCCCACGACCTGCGGCACGGGCAGCGAGGTAACCTGGGTGGCGGTCATCACCCATGCCGGCCGCCGCTTCAAGATGAGCATCAAGGGGCCGGAGATGTTTCCGGCCGCGGCGGTCGTTGACCCGGACCTTCTCCTGACGCTTCCGCGGCCCCTCATCGCTTCCACGGGACTCGACGCTCTGACGCACGCCGTCGAAGCCTACACGGTCAGGCCGGCGACACCTTTCACCGACATTTTCGCCCGGGAAGCCGTGCGGCTCCTGTTCGGACATCTCCGGGCGGCTTATCAGGATGTCGGCGCCAACCGGGAAGCCCGGGAGAAAGTCATGCTGGCCAGCGTCCTGGCCGGCTTCGCCTTCGGCAACAGCGATGTGGGCGCCGTCCACTGCCTGGCCGAGGCGGTCGGCTCTTTGTTCGACAAGCCGCACGGCGAGGCGAACTCCGTCTTCCTTCCCTGGGTCATGGAGTTCAACCTGTCCGTCTCCGGCGGGCGGTTCGCCGACCTGGCCCGCGCCGCCGGTTTCGAGGAAAAAGACGGGGAGGGGGCCGCTCTTCGCCTGATCGAGGAAGTCCGCTCGCTCAGCCGCGCCCTGGCTATACCGTCTTTCAAGGAGCTGGGCATCGGCCCGGAGCATTTCCGGGAGGTCGCCGAGAAGTCCGCGGCCAACAATTCCAACCCCTCGAACGCCCGGGCGGCCGGCGTCGAGGACTACCTGGACATCCTGCGCCTGGCCGCGGCCGAGGGCTGAGGCGAGCGATCATGGTTTCAGAATCGGGAGAACGGACAACGCTGACGGCGCCTGGATCGCATCCTGCCCTCCGGCTCTCCGGCCTGACCAAACGGTTCGGCGATCTGACCGCCGTTGACGACCTTTCGCTCGAGGTCCGGCGCGGGGAGATCTTCGGATTTCTCGGCCCCAACGGCGCAGGCAAGACGACGACCATCAAGATGATGTGCGGACTGCTCCGTCCCGACGGCGGCACGGTGGAGATCGACGGACGGGGAATCGATCCCGGCTCGCCGGCGGCCAGGCGGCTCATCGGGCTCGCGCCGCAGAGCATCGTCCTCTGGGAGTCGCTGACCTGTCGGGAGCAGATTGAGTTCATGGGCCGCATTTACGGCCTGAACGCCCCGCGCGCCCGGCGGCGCGGCCGGGAGCTCCTGGAGGCCTTCGGCCTTGAGGACAAACGGGACAAGCTGGGCAAGACGCTTTCCGGCGGCATGCAGCGCCGGCTCAACATCGCCCTGGCCCTTGTCCATGAACCGGAGCTGCTCTTCCTGGACGAGCCGCAGGCCGGCCTCGACCCGCAGAGCCGGCTCCTGGTCCGGGACCTTATCCACTCCCTGGCCGGGCGCGCGACGGTCATCCTCACCACCCACGACATGGAGGAGGCGGAGAAGCTCTCCGACCGCGTGTGCATCATCGACCATGGCCGGCTCCTTGTCCTGGACACGGTGGCCGGAATAAAAAACAGGCTGGGGCAGGGCGATCTGGTGGAAGTGGAGATCGACGGGGACATCGGGGTTGAACTCCTGCCTCACCTCCCGCCGGCGTGGAGCGAAAGCCGGCGGGTGAATGTTTACGGCCGGACTTTGAGCCTGGTCTCGGACGAGTCCGTCTCGATACTGCCGGAAATTCTTCAGGTCATCGAGAGCCGCGGCTTGCGCCTGGCCAGCCTTCGCCTCCGCCAGAAGACCCTCGAGGACGTCTTCATCCATCTCACCGGACGGGGGTTGCGGGAATGAAGCTCTCCGCCGCCTTGGTGAAGACTTTCAGGGAAAACCTACGCGAATGGAAGATCCTGATTCTCGCCCTCCTCTTCGGGCCGTTCTTCGTCTATGCCATGTTCGCCTATTTCGGCGTCGCCGCGCCCCGCTACACGCTGCTCGTCATCGACCGGGACAATCCGGCGGCAGCCGCCGAGGGGAGGGTGCTTGACGCCGGCCGCGGCCTCGCCGCCGCCTGGAGCCTTGTGGCCTACCCCGACGGCAAGCCGGTCTTCAAGGTCCGGGCGGTGGGCGACATGGAGGAGGGCAAGCGGCTGCTGAAAAACCGGGATGCCGACCTGATGGTGGTCATCCCCCCCGGCTTCTCCCGTTCGCTTGAGGAGTTCCGGACGCGGAAAGCCGCGTCCCCGGCTCTCCTGAAAAACGTAGGCGACGAGACGAGCGTGCGGTTCATGGTGGCGGCGGCATTCGCCGATTACGCCTCTTACGCTTACGTGGCCGCGGTCACGGACACGCCAATGCCCGAGGTCGTGAGCTTCGAAAGACTGGGCGCGGGCCGCAGCCCGAACGATTTCGAGCTCTATGTGCCCGCGCTCCTCGTCCTGGCCGTGATCATGGTCATGTTTACGGCGGCCGCCTCGATCATCAAGGAGGTGGACAAGGGGACGATCATCCGGCTGAAGCTCTCCCCCCTGACCACGTTCGACTTCCTGGCCGCCGTGAGCCTGAACCAGGTTCTCATCGGCACGGCCGCCCTGGGCTTAACCTTCGCCTCGGCCTGGTCGGTGGGCTACCGGAGTCAGGGCTCATTCCCGCTGCTCCTGCTCGTCGGCGCCGCGGCCACGCTGAGCGTCATCGCCATCAGCCTCCTCGTGGCCGCCTTCTTGAGGACGATCTTCGAGCTGCTGACCGTGGGGATCTTCCCCTTCTTCATCCTGATGTTCTTCTCCGACTGCATGTTCCCCATGCCCAAGATCGCGCTTTTTCGGCTGGCCGGGCACGTCTTTTACGCCACCGACATCCTGCCCACGGCCCTGGCCACCAAGGCCTTCAACCGGATTCTCAATTTCGGAGCCGGCGCGGGCGAGGTGCTTTTTGAACTGGCGGGTATCCTCCTGCTGGCGGCGCTGTATTTCGCGCTAGGCCTGTGGCTCTTCCACCGCCGGCACCTTCGGCCGCGCTAAGGGCTTTACATGTGAAGCTCGATGATGTCGCCGTCCTCGAGGGCTTGCTCGCGGTTGGCCATCTGGCCCTGGAACTTGTCCGGCCGCCAGATGCGGGCGTACTTGAGGTTCTGGGCGAAGTCCTTGTGGACGGCCTGGGCCATGTCCATGACCGTGCTTCCGCGGCGCAGGGTGAACGGCTCCGCGAGGTCGGGCTTTTTGCCCGGCGCCTTGGAGTAGACACGGACGACATTGAGCAGGCGGAAGAGATTTTTTCTGACCTCCTCGAGCCCCTCGCCCGTTGCGGGTGAGACGGCCGTCACTTCAAGCCGGTCGCCGAACAGGACGCGCAGCGCTTCGAGGTTCTCCCCGCCGCCGGCCGTCTCGGGCTTGCAGGCCGCGAGGAGACATCGCTTCCGGTAGGGAGGGACCTGCTCCGGCAGGGGGTGCTCGATGCCCTGGAGCTCGACTTTTCTCTCCCGAAACTGAAGGAGGACGGCCTCAAGGTCCGAGGCGGGGTCCTCGGAAGCCAGGTCCGCGACGAGGAGAACGCCGTCCGCCACCTTGACCGCTTCGGCCAGGCCCGTGTCGATGAAATCCGTCGTCAGGGGAGGCGTGTCGATGAGCTGGATGCGGATGTTCTCGTATTTCATCATGTAGGGCGCGGGCAGCTTGGTGGTGAAAGGATAATCGCCGACATCCGGGTTGGCCCCGGTCAGGGCTTTGACCAGGGAGGATTTTCCCGCGTTGGGCAGGCCGGCGACGACGACCTGGCCGGCGCCGGATCTTTCTATGAGGTAGGGCGACACGTAGCGGGCGACGCCCGGTTTCTTGTCGCCCGCCTCACGGAGCTTGGCGATCTTGGTCTTGAGCATGGCCTGCATTTTTTCCGTCCCCTTGTGCTTGGGGATCGTGGCCAGCATCTCTTCCAGGATCTCGATTCTTTCCCGGGCGGTCCGAGCGGTCTTGAGCTTTTTATCAAGCTCCATGTATTGCGGCGTCAGGTTGGCCGGCATAAGCGCTCCTCCGGGAAATCATTATACTCATGCCGGGCCGTCTCTCAAAGCGCCGTTGTCGCGCCCGTCTCCCGTCGAAACCCATCCCCGGCGGCTTCGCCCCTCGCCCTGGAAGCGCCGGGGTCGCCGTGCCGTTCGGCCGTCAGAGCGCTCCGGGCTGAGCCGTCCCGCCTCACTTCCAAAAAATCACAAAAACAGAGAGGGTTGTCATGCTATCTGATAGGAGTCTTAAGCTTTTTCAGGACGAGAGGAGAAGCCTGCCAGGAAGAACAATATAATCGATGATTTTTAAAATATCCTTCATATCTAAGTTAAAATTAGGATCCAGGAAGAAAAAACATTGGCATATATTACATTAAACCTATTTGTTATCATATATATAGAACATTTTCTTGATAGGCCCAAATATTTCATTTTTTAACATGTTTTCATGAAATTTACTATGCTATTTTGAGATTTTTTACCTTCATCGAGAAAGAAATGAGTTTTCGAGCGTCCTTATAGGATAAAATGGACAAAATTCAAATAAACCCATATGTTCGCCTGCGGGCGCCGCCTCACCCCAATATATGGTATGATTATTGCTGAACCTACCCAAAATATTTTGAATTTTTCTTTACTTTTATTGTCCTTTTTAGGATAATATGACTGCGAAATTCAATTCAAATATATGAGCATATTTTCCCTGAATCAATAAAACGCGGATAGGCGATATTGTCATGAAAAAAAAGGAAAAAACCAAGTCGTCTAAGAGCCGTTCAGAGGCTAAAAGCAGGCCTCATCCCGGGAAACCCGGAGCCGGCAAAAAAATCGTAAAAAGCGTCCCGGAAGAGCCCCGTGACAAAGGGTTGAAAAAGCCGGCGGCTCCCTCTCTCCGGGGGGGCAAGAGCGGGGCGCCCCCTGCCGGCGCGAAACCGGCCGAGGTCCCGGCTCCGCCCGCCGCCGTCGAGAGAGAGGATGCGGTTCGCCCGAAGAAAGAAACCAAGTACACGGCCGAGAGCATCAAGGTCCTCAAGGGACTGGACGCCGTCCGCAAGCGGCCGGCCATGTACATCGGCTCGACGGGTCCGGAGGGTCTTCACCACCTGGTCTATGAAGTCGTGGACAATTCCATCGACGAGGCTCTGGCGGGGTTCTGCAAGAACATCGATGTCTTTATTCATGTCGACGACTCGGTGACGGTCATCGACGACGGCCGGGGAATTCCCGTGGAGCAGCACAAGAAGGAGAAGAAGTCGGCGGCCGAGGTCGTCATGACCATGCTCCATGCCGGCGGCAAGTTCGACGACAAGACATACA
>CAZFTV010000003.1:26159-28987 GCA_964521765.1 uncultured Eubacteriales bacterium | reverse complement strand
GAACTCATCGCCCGCCAGCGCGACCGGCGACAACGAAGGCGTCTTCAGCGTGAAACTCTATCTTCTGCGCTGAGGCGGACGGACGCGGCTGAGCCGCTCAGGCTCCCGGGTCTCCGGAGGCGTGTGCCGGCGGCCCCTCTTCTTTCTGGGCGAGAAATCTTTCCATGAACCGGGTGTCGTAGCCGCCTGAGACGAACTCTTTGCTGGACAGGATTTTCAAGTGCAGGGGCAGGTTGGTCTTGATGCCGACGATGGTCGTCATCTCCAGGGCGGTGATCATTTTCTTGATGGCCGTCTGGCGATTGGGGGCCAGGGCTATGATCTTGGCCAGGAGCGAATCGTAATAGGGCGGAATCTCCCAGCCGCCGTAGGCGGCCGAATCCACGCGGATCCCCTCTCCTCCCGGAAAGACCAGAAAATCGATCTTCCCCGGAGAGGGGACGAAGGTCTCGGGGTCCTCGGCGTTGATGCGGCATTCGATGGCGTGGCCGCGCAGCTCCAAGCTCTCGGGAATGTCGAGCTTCTCCCCGGCGGCCAGGCGGAGCTGCATCTTCAGCAGGTCGATGTTGTACACGGCCTCGGTGATGGGGTGCTCGACCTGGACCCGGGTATTGGCTTCCATGAAGTAATAGTTCTTCTTCTCGTCCACGAGGAATTCGAAGGTCCCCAGGCTTTGGTAGCCGAGGTAGCGAGCCGCTTCTTCGGCCGCGGACATCATTTTCCGGCGCAGCCGGGCGTCGACCATGGTGGACGGGGTTTCCTCGATGAGCTTCTGGTACTTGCGTTGGACGGAACATTCCCTCTCGCCGAAGGCATGGACCCGGCCGTACTTGTCGGCCACGACCTGGATCTCGATGTGACGGGCCCGGGTCAGGTACTTTTCCATATACAGGGACGGGTCGCCGAAGGCGGACTTGGCTTCGTTCTGGGCGATGGGGAACTGCTCCTCCATCTGGGCGGCGTTGATGGCGATGCGCATGCCCTTGCCCCCGCCCCCGGAAGCCGCCTTCAGGATGACCGGGAAGCCGAATTGCCGGGCGAGCTTTTTGGCCTCCTCCAGGTCCTGGAGGACCTTGTCCCCTCCGGGAATGACGGGCACGCGGGCTTTCTTCATCTCCAGCCGGGCCCGGTTTTTGTCGCCCAGGAGCCGGATGGCCGCAGCCGGGGGGCCGATGAAAGTGATGCCCGTCGTCTCGCAGATCTCGGCGAAGCGGGCGTTTTCCGAGAGGAAACCGTATCCGGGATGGATGGCGTCGGCCTTGGTGATCTCCGCGGCGCTCAGCAGGTTGGGGATGTTGAGGTAGCTGTCGGCGGCCTTGGCCGGCCCGATGCAGATCTTCTCGTGGGCCAGGAGCGTGTGAAGGGCCGTCCGGTCCGCTTCGGAATAGACGGCGACGGTCTTGATGCCCAGCTCCCGGGCGGCGCGGATGATGCGCAGGGCGATTTCCCCGCGGTTGGCGATCAAGATCTTTGAGAACATCAGGTCAGCCGGTCTTGAGTATGGAGAACAGCCTCTGGCCGAACTCGACCGGCTTGGCGTTCTCGGTGAATATCTCCTTGACGACCCCGTCCACTTCGCTTTCGATCTCGTTCATCAGCTTCATGGCCTCGATGATGCACAGCGTCTGTTTTTTCTTGACCGGCTCGCCCACTTCGACGAAGGGGGGCGAGGTCGGGTTGGGGGCGCGGTAGAACGTTCCGACCATGGGCGAGGTGATGTCATGGAGCCCCGGGTCGCGGTCCCCGAGTGCGACCTCCGCTTCCTGGGCTCCGGCTGCGACGTGATGGACAGGCAAGGGAGGGGCCGGCTTGTGATCCGGAGCCGCCGCCTGAGGCGTGTTCTTGCTCATCCGGATCTTGAACCCCTCCACTTCAAGCTCAAAATGAGTCAGCTTTTTTTCCTCGAGGAGCGCGATAAGCTTCAGAATTTCATCATAGTTGATGGACGGTTTTTCCATTATCACCACCTGAAAAAAGCAGTACTACCTTAATCATGGGGTTGGGGATTGTCAAGGGGAAAAAGGCCAGACTGTCCGAAATAGAGGACACAACAGAGATGTTTTGCCCGCCTTGTTTACACAAGGCATGGAATCCTGTATGTTGAGTTTCGAGGTTTTGATAAGGATCGGCCATGGGAACCCCTAAAAAAAGAATCGGTATTCTGACCGGAGGGGGGGACTGCCCGGGTTTGAACGCTGTTATTCGGGCCGTGACCAAATCCCTGATCAGCAGGTTTGACATGGAGGTTTTCGGCGTCGAGGACGGTTTCGAGGGGCTGGTCGAAAACCGCCTCCGCCCCCTGGGCTATGACGATGTTTCGGGGATTCTGCAAGTCGGGGGCACGATTCTCGGCACGTCCAATAAAGCCGACCCCTTCAGGTATCCCGTGACCGAGGGCGGGGCGGTCGTCTACCGCGACCTTTCCGACCGGGCTCTGGCCAATGTAGAGGCAGCCGGGCTGGAGGCCGTCTGCTGCCTGGGGGGGGACGGATCGATGACCCTTGCCCAGCGCCTCAGGGAGAAAGGGCTCAAGGTCGTGGGCGTGCCCAAGACGATCGACAACGACCTCTGGGGCACGGATGTCACCTTCGGCTATGACTCCGCCGTGTCCGTAGCCGCGGAGGCCATAGACCGCATCCATACGACGGCGCAGTCTCACCACCGGGTCATGATCGTCGAGGTCATGGGCCGCTTCGCCGGCTGGCTGGCCCTGGGCGCGGGCCTGGCCGGCGGCGCGGACGTCATCCTGATTCCCGAGGTCGATTTCGACTTGGAGGCGGTCTGCGAAAAATTCCGGATTCCCGAAGACCTTGCGGAAAAAATAAAAA
>CAZFTV010000003.1:23016-26113 GCA_964521765.1 uncultured Eubacteriales bacterium | reverse complement strand
GGTCCAGAAGGAAACGCCCGCCAGCCAGGGGCGCGTCCGGCTGGGAGGCATCGGCTCCAAGCTGACGGAGGAGATCGAGCTTAGGACGGGCCTTGAGACCCGGGTTACGATTCTCGGTCATCTTCAACGCAGCGGGACGCCGACGGCCTATGACCGGATTCTGGCGACCCGCTTCGGAGTGTCGGCGGCGGAGATGGTGGCGCGGGGAGAGTTCGGCCGTATGGCGGCTCTCCGGGGAGACAATATCGTCTCCATCCCCCTCGAAGACGTGGCCGGGCGTATGAAGACGGTGCCGGCCGATCACCCTCTCCTGACGGCGGCCCTCTGCGTGGGCACGAGCCTGGGCGTCCGCGACTGACGGGGCAACATCCATGTTCGACCAGCTGTCGGAACGACTGCAGAAGGTCCTGAAATATCTCAGGGGCGAGGCCAGGATCACGGAAAAAAACATGTCCGAAGCCCTGCGGATGCTCCGCCTGGCCCTGCTTGAAGCCGACGTCAACTACAAAGTTGTCAGGGATTTTGAGGAGCGGATCAAGGTTCGGGCACTCGACCGGGAGGTTCTGGACAGCCTGACCCCCGCGCAGCAGGTCATCAAGATTGTCCGGGATGAATTGACCGCCGTCCTGGGCTCCGAGGCCAAGCCCTTGGCTTTCGCTCCCTCGCCCCCGTCGGTCTATATGCTCGTCGGTCTCCAGGGCAGCGGAAAGACCACCACCTGCGGCAAGCTGGCCCTCTATGTCCAGGGGCTCGGCCGCAGCCCGCTTCTCGTATCCTTCGACCTGAAAAGGCCGGCCGCCCAGGACCAGCTCAAGCTCATCGCCGGCCAGGTCAAGGCGGCTTTTTATGAGACGACTCCGGGCCGCCTGGCCGCTCCGGAGAATTATTTTAAGGAAATCGTCCGCTTCGCCCGCGAGCGGGCTTACGACCCCCTCATCGTGGACACGGCCGGCCGGCTTCACATCGACGAGGAGCTCATGGAAGAGCTCCGCCTGGTCCGCGGCATTCTCAACCCCACGGAGGTCATTTATGTCGGAGACGCCTTGACCGGGCAGGATGCGGTCAAGAGCGCCAAGGCCTTCTCCGACCGCATCGGCTTGACGTCGGTCATCCTGACCAAGCTCGACGGGGATTCCAGGGGAGGGGCGGGCTTGTCCATCGCCTCCGTCACGGGCCTGCCGGTCAAGTTCGCGGGAATGGGGGAGAAACTCGATCAGCTCGAAGTGTTCCACCCCGACCGCATGGCCTCCCGCATCCTGGGCATGGGCGACATCCTGTCCTTGGTCGAAAAGGCCGAGAAGGAAACGGACCTCAAGGAATCCGAGGAGTTGGCCCGCCGCCTTCGACGGGAGGAGTTCACCCTGGAGGATTTTCTCAAGCAGCTTCAGCAGCTCAAGAAGATGGGTTCCCTGTCCGGGCTCCTCGGCCACCTGCCCGGCTCGGGCCCCTTCAAGCAGCTGGCCAAGGCCCAATTGGACGACCGGAAAGTGGCCCATTTCGAGGCGATCATCAAATCCATGACCCTCAGGGAAAGGACCA
Source organism: uncultured Eubacteriales bacterium (assembly GCA_964521765.1). GTDB lineage: Bacteria > Acidobacteriota > Aminicenantia > Aminicenantales > JAFGAV01 > JAFGAV01. The sequence goes on along the minus strand of CAZFTV010000003.1, from coordinate 24,574 downwards.
ACGAGAGGCTCATCGACGGCAGCCGCCGCCGGAGAATTGCCCTGGGCAGCGGCCGCCCGGTCCAGGAGGTCAACCAGCTCCTCAAACAGTTCACGGAAATCAAGCGCCTGATGAAAAAGCCGGGGTTTAAAAAGATGATATCATCCGGCCTCCCGAATTAGGGCCAGCGGAAGGGCTCATCCCTGCCGGAGCAAGATCAGGCGAATCGGCGCCGTAGCCCGGAAGCCTCCCCGCCCCGCTTCCCCTCCGGCTATAAATCACACAATGAGAGAGGCATTCCCGTAACCCCCTTAAGTTGACTTTAAAGCCGGGTTCGGATAATATAAAAACCCTTAATAATCCAGAGAGAGGGAAGACTGAAGATGTTAGCCATGCGACTGATGCGGTCTGGAGCCAAGAGCAAACCCGCCTTCCGGATTGTGGTTTTGGATTCCAGGAAACCCAGGGAGAGCAAAGCCAGGGATTATATCGGTTATTATAACCCCCTCACGGAGCCGGCAGAGATCAAACTCGACCTCGACAAGGCTAAGATGTGGTTGGCCAAGGGTGCCCAAGCATCCCGCACTGTTCAATCCCTTTTACACAAAGCGGAAAAACGTATCAAAGCTTCCAAGTAAAACCAACACCGATGGAAGGAGGTCGTCGTGAAAGAACTCGTTGAACTTATCGCCAAAGCGCTCGTGGACAGCCCGGACAAGGTGGTGGTATCCTTGCTCGAAGGGGAGCAGACAACCATCCTGGAGCTCAAGGTCGCTCCCGAGGACTTGGGCAAGGTGATCGGCAAGCAGGGTCGGACGGCCAGAGCTATAAGGATCATACTCGGCGCGGCCGGCATGAAGCTCAAGCGGAGATTCAACCTGGAGATCATTGAAAAAGGCTGACGTTCTTCAGCCCGTCGGCCGGATTCTCAGGAGCCAGGGCGCCGGCGGCGAGCTTAAATTCAAGCTGTTCCCGGACTTCAGCCTGGAGCGTGTTTCTTCGCTTTTTCTTCGGCACGGAGATCGAACCGAGCGTTTCGATGTCGAAGCCGTGCGTTGCGAGCGGGGAAGCTCCTACATCAAGCTCAGGGGCATCGACGGCCTGAAAGAGGCAGAAACCTTGAGAGGCTATGAGATCCTCATTTCCGCGGAGAGACTCGCCCCGGCTGGAGAGAACGCCTATTTCGCGGGGCAGCTTATCGGCTGCCGGGTATCCACCCTGTCCGGAGAGGACTTGGGCGTGGTGAGGGAGGTCGTCCCGGTCGGCGAGTCCGGGCTGCTGGTCGTGAAGCGGGAGGGAAGAGAAACGATCATCCCCCTCGCGGCGGACATCTGCCGCGAGATCCGGCCGGAAGAGGGGATGATCCGGGTGGACCCCCCGGACGGTCTTCTGGACCTGAATGAGATTTGATATAATCACCATCTTTCCCGAGATGTTCGCCTCAGCCTTCTCGGGAGGAATCATCGGCAAAGCCATAGAGAAAGGCCTGATCCAAGTGAATGTGCACAACCTGCGCGATTTCACGGCGGATAAACACCGGCAGGTGGATGACCGTCCTTTCGGCGGCGGCGAGGGGATG
>CAZFTV010000003.1:15168-22930 GCA_964521765.1 uncultured Eubacteriales bacterium | reverse complement strand
GACGCAGGTTCGACCACGGCTTGGCGCGGGAGATGGCCGGTCGAAACCGGGCCATACTGATCTGCGGCCGCTACGAGGGCGTGGACGAGAGAGTGGGGCCGCTTCTGTCCGCCGAGGAAGTGTCCATCGGGGACTATGTCCTGACCGGCGGAGAGCCGGCGGCCGTGGTCATCGTGGACGCCGTCTCCAGGTTTGTCCCGGGCGTCGTGGGCAAGAAAGGCTCGGTGGCCCGGGACTCCTTCAGCCGCGGGCTCCTCGACTTCCCCCAGTACACGCGGCCGCGGGAATTTCGGGGAATGAAAGCCCCCCAGGTGCTGTTTTCCGGAGACCACGGCAAGATCTCAGCCTGGCGGCGGAAGAAAGCCCTGGAAAAGACGCGGCTCTTGAGGCCGGACCTCCTCGAAGGGGCCGACCTGAGCCCCGAGGAGAAACGCCTGCTGGAGCAGATGGGCAAAGAACCGAAGGAGAGGAAAACGCCATGAACATCATGACGGTCTATGAAGACAAGCATCTCAAGAAGGACATCACCCCCTTCAACGTCGGGGACACGGTCAAGGTCCACATCATCATCAAGGAAGCCGACAACAAAGAACGCATTCAGGTCTTTCAGGGCGACGTCATCGCCCGCCGGGGCTCAGGACTGGGCGAGACGTTCACCGTGCGCAAGGTCTCCTTCGGCGTGGGGGTGGAAAAGATATTCCCCCTCCACTCCCAGTCGGTGAAGAAAGTGGAGGTGGTCAAGCGCGGCAGGGTGAGACGGGCCAAGCTCTATTATCTCCGGGAGCTGAAAGGCAAGGCCGCCCGCCTGAAGGAAGACCGTTCCTGAGGACCGCGGGGGCTGGGTTGGGCCGGAGCGCTTCGGCCCGGTCACGTCCATCGAGGACAGGTGCCTGATTTTTCCATCGAGCGGGAGTATACCCGCGGGAATTTCGAGTGGGTCGCCGGCGTGGACGAGGCCGGACGGGGATGCCTCTTCGGACCCGTAGTGGCGTCGGCGGTGATCTTTCCCCCCTCCTGGATTGAAGGCGCTCCGCCTCCCTGGCTGTCCCAGGTCGATGATTCCAAGGCTCTTCGGCCGGCCAAGAGGCAAGCCCTCTGCCGCCTCATTCTTCAGGGGGCTCTGGAGGTCGGACTGGGGTGGGCGACAAGCCGGGAGGTGGACAGTCTGAACATCCACCGGGCGTCCCTTACGGCCATGAGACGGGCCGTGGCCGCCCTGCCCCATCCGCCCGATGTGGTCCTGGTTGACGGTTTCGAACTGAAAGGTGTACATTATCTCCAGCAGCGAGTGAAGCAGGGCGACCGTCGGAGTTTGACCATCGCCGCGGCTTCCATCGTGGCCAAGGTTTTGCGAGATGGAATGATGAACAGCCTGGACCGCCTCTTCGAGGGGCTGGGGTTGACGCGCCACAAAGGGTACGGCACCCGGGAGCATTTCCTGGCGCTGGACCGGCAGGGAAGAACGCCGCTTCACAGGCTGAGCTTCAACCTGAAGTCCGGGGCGTGGAAACGATGATCTCCAAGAAAGAGAGGCAGGCGATCCTGGAGGCCGCCGACCGCCTCTACAAGGCGGGGAAGCTCCGGGAGGCCGTCAGGGAGTATGAAAAGCTCCAGGAGGAGGAGGTCGTCGACGTCAACCTGGTCAACGTCCTTGGCGATCTCTATCACCGCTTGGGCGATCAGAACAAGGCCATCCAGTCTTATCTGAAAATAGCCAATCATTATGAGGCCAAGGGTCAGACCTCCCAGGCCTTGGCGATCTTCAAGAAAATCAGCCGGGTCAAGCCCGAAGACATACCCACGTCCATTAAGCTGGCCGAGCTTTACGGTCAACTGGGCTTTATCCCCGAGGCGAAAACCGGTTTTCAGAAGATCATCGAACGGCTGGAAAAGGAACACCATGTCAAGGGGCTGATATTCGTCCTGGAAAAGATGGCGAAGCTCGACCGCTCTGATACCCAGGTCAAGAAGAGGTTGGCGGAGCTCTGGGTCAAGGAAGGGGCGGTAGAGGAAGCGGTGGAGATACTGAACGAGGCGGCCGAGATCAAGCTCGAGCGGCAGGACCTGGAGGGGGCCGATGTCATCCTCGGTAAGGTCAATCAGCTGAAAAAAGGCCATCTGCGGACAGCGCTCAATTACGTCGAGCTGATGAGGCGGCGCAACCGAAGGGCGGAGGCCATCGTCCTGGCCGAGGAAAGCTTGGGCCACCATCCCGACAACCAGGACCTGCTCTCCCGGGTGGGCGGCCTCTATCTCGATGAAAAGCTGTTTCGGAAGGCCGAGGAAATCTTCTCGCGGATGTACGAGAATAATCCCAACGACATCAACACCCGCGTCCGACTGGGCTACGCGCTCATCAACCTGAACAAGCTCGACAGGGCTTATGACCTCTATGAACCCCTGGTCAACAGCCTGCTCAGCAAAAACCGGGAAGACAAGGCCATCGGCCTGTTGGGGCTGCTCGTTATGGGCCGGGACGTCTACCTGCCCGCCCTGGAAAAGCTGTCGGTCATCTTCAAATCCCGGAATCAGAGGCTGAACCTGGAAGCCGCCTTGCGTCTGCTCCTGCAGGAATATCGAGACAAAAACATGCGCCCGAAATCGCTCGTGGTGCTCCGGGAGCTCATCGACCTGTGTCCCGATGACCCTGTCTTGGCCCGGGAATTCGCCCAAACGGCAAGCGAGGCGGGAGCGCAGCAGGCCGCGGCCGCGCGGCAAGAGAGCGGAGCGCGGCTGACGGCGAAAGACAAAGAGACGATCCGAATCAACATATCCAAGGCCGAGTTGTACCTTCAACAGGGGCTGGTCCTCAACGCCAAACGGATCTTGGAGAACCTCCTATTTCTCTATCCCCAGGACAGGGACATCCAGCATCGGCTCGAATCCCTGAAAAAAGTCCCCGGTCAGACGGCCGGAGACACCGTCACGCACTTGGTGGAGAAAACCGTCGTCCTCGAACAAAAAGCCGGGCAAGCCCGAAAATCCGAAGCCCGTCCTATGCTCGACCTGAGCGCCAAGGAGCAGGTCAGCTCCATGGACCTTTTCAGCGGCCTGGACAACTTGTCCCGTCCCATGGCTTTTGACGAGAGCCTCTACCCGGACCTGGTCGATCGAATCACGGAGGAGATGGCTCTCATCGAGGCCGTCTGCTTCCAACAGCAGAAGAAATCCACGGCTCTTGTGGAAAACGAGCTGTCCAACATCATTCACGATTTCCGGCGGGATGTGGAGCAAAAGCTCAAGCCCTCCAACCTGGAAGTGCGCTACAGCCTGGGCATGGCCTTCTATGAACAGGATCTTTTCGAGGAGGCGGCCGAGGAGTTCAAGCTGGCCGCAGAGGACGAGAAGCGCAAAGCCGACTGTTACAACCTCATCAGCCTCTGCTACCGCGCCCGGAAGGACTATGTCCAGGCGCTCGACTGGCTCAACAGGGCGCTCGGCCTGGTCAAGGAAGGCTCCCGGAAGTCGTTCGTGCTCAAATACGAGCTGGGCACCCTGTTCGAGGAAATGGAGCAGAAGGACAAGGCCCTGGGGATGTTCTCCGAGGTTATGGGCTGGAACCCCCAGTTCCGGAACGTCTCTCGCCGCATCAAGGCGATCAAATCCTCCGCGGGTTGACGGATCCCGCGGCGCGCCGCTCAGGTCTTCCGCGGCTTCACGGACGGTGAGCCTGTCGGTCTAGGAAAGCACTTTTCCGGAGAGGATGAGGATGACGGCCTTGTCTCCGCTATCCAGCTTGGAGACGCCGACCACGGTCTTGTCTCCGGGCTTGAAGGACAGGTTGCTTTCAAGGACTGTTCTCTGGACCTGGGGCTCAGGCGTTACTCCCTCCGGCGCCGGGCCCGGCTCCTTCCTCTGGCGGAGCACGACCTCGAGCTTGATGATTTCCGAGGCGCCCTCGCGGATGAAATCCGGGACGAGATGCAGCGTGAATTCCGTCGTTCCCGTGCCCATGGTCACGGTGGACTGCTCCCCGTCCATGGCCCGGACGAGGGACGTGTCCAGGAGCGCGAAATTCTTGTATTTCAACGCGGGAGCTGCGCCGCCCCCCCTAAAAAACTCCCCGGCGGCTGGACGCGTTTCCGGCCTCTGAAAATACCGAGGAACCGGCGATAGGCCCGTTCAGAAAGCGGTCACCAGGCCGGCGGCCAGACGGAAATATCTCCCCCAGGGACTTTGATCGTAATAGGTCACCTCGGCGACCAGCCGCATGTTGCGGCGCAAAAGGTAACCTCCCCCCCCGGTGAAAGAGAAATAATCCAGTTCTTCCGAATCGGAGACGACCCAGTTGACCAGGCCTACGCCGTACCAGCGCGAGTCGTCGCCCCGGGGCAGGTAGATGAGTTCGGCCAGGGCGCCCCGGGTGGAAAGGCTGTCGTCGACCGCCCCGACGAAATACGGGTCGTCATCGCGGCGCTCGAGATACTGGAAATTGAACTCGAAAGGCGGGCTGGCGACGGTGGCGTCGAGGCCGAACATCCGGACGGTGTTGCGAAAATCCCCCAGTCTTTCCCTGCCCAGGAAGGCGAATCCCCCCAGCCGGATTTTTGCTCCCAGATTCTGGGAGATGTGGAAGGCGAAGTTCTTGAAGGCGTCGTGGTCGAAATTTCTGTCGGCGTCCGCCGGGCCGATGCCCGAGCCGTTCAGAACCTCCACCGTCAAGTCGGTGCTGGTGGGAAGGCTGAAATTGAGCATCAGCCCCCGGTCGTAAGTCAGGTTGATGCCCGACAGGCCGGGCCGGGCCCGGTAGACCTGGTAATCCTCGAGCGTCAGGCGCAGCTCCCTCTTGAACAGCGGGTCGGAGATCTGAAACTGGCCCAGGGTGATGTCCAGGCCTGTCCGCAGCACATTGTTGAACATGACGAAGGCGTCCTCGATGCCCGCCACCTCGCCCCTCTCGCTGAAGAAGAAGTAGAAATAATAGGCCACGTTCTTGAACAGTTCCCCGCCGGAGAGAACTTTGAGGATGTAAGGCGCGTTGAAATCGAACCTGCCCGTTCCGGCGTTATTGAAGGAGAGGAAGCCGTCGAGGCGCAGGGCGAGGGGGATGTCGCGGAGCAGGGACAGGAGGCTGTCTCCCGTGTCCTGGAAATAGCGCGGGGATTCCTTGTCCTTGATGACGAACCCCTCTCCGGCGAACTCCTCGCCATAGGGTTTCAACCGGGGGAAGGGCGCGTGGCAGGTTTTGCAGGACAGGCTGTACTTTCGCCCGAAGGCGGGCATGCCCGACAGGGCGGCCGCCCCGGCCTGCAGGAGAAAGACGCCGAGAAGTACGGCTATAAGCGTTTTTTTCATCGTCAATCCTTTAGTCGAGGATGATGACAGTTGTGGAATGTTCATTGACCTTGAGGGGCTCGGTTTCCTCGGCCGGCACTTTCAGGAAGTCGGCCACCGGCTTGACCAGTTTCTGGTAATACAGGGCGGCGGTGACGGTCAGGGGACCGGGGGGAAGCTTGGAGGGCAGCTGAAAGGTGCAGGTCTCGATCTTGGACTCTCGGGGGCCGAAACGGTAATCCACGCCCAGGGACTTCGTGTTCCATTGCTGGATGGTCATCCGCCCCTGGGGGTCGAGGTAGGCCATGCGAAAAATGCGATCGCCCACGGGAATGCCGTCCCGCGCGACTCCGGCAAAGCCCGGGTTCCCGAGGGGGATGCCCATGTCCTGGTACGCCAGGGCGTCGCTGCCGATCGTCGTTTCCTCTCCGGGGAAGCCTTTTTTATCGACGGGGAGATGATAGACGGTTCCTTTTGCGTCCCGGGCCTCGACGTGCATCCAGACGAGGCGATCCTCGACGGACCCGGTGGGGAACTTATGGCCTGTTTTCTGATTGAAGAGGACCACGGTAAACTTGACGGTCTCGCCCGGCTCTGCTTCGCGGATGTCGGGATGGATGCGGAGCTCGACCGTGCCCCGGACCTTGCCCGGGTCGTGAGCGCCGTGGAACAGGTGCTGGCGTGCGTCGGGATAGGCTTTTCCCATGGCCGCCGTCTTGGCCGGGGCGTAGGTGATGTGACAGTCGTGGCAACGGAAACCCTCCCGGGCATAGGGGCCTTCCTTGAATTCGAGATGGGTCGACTTGACCCAGGCCCCGTAGGGGCTTTTTTCATTGTGGCAGGTGCCGCAGAACTCGCTCTGGCCCAGGAATTCGGATTTCAGGAGGTTGTGTTCCGGAGAGTTCCCCCCGCCCCGCGGGCCGTATTTGGTTTTTCCCGGCGCTGAAATCCAATTGAAATTGTAGGGCACGTCGCCGGAGAAGCCGGTCACGGTATGGCATAGCTCGCAGGAGACCGACTCGTTGGCCCGGCTGTTTTTCTCCGGCCGCGGCGGGGGGACGTCGCCCGCCAGAAAGGCGATGGGCGCATGGCAACCGTTGCAGCTCGCCTTGATTTCGGCCACGGCCGGGTCCTTTTCAGCATGAGGGACAGCGAGCCTGAAGTATTCGATCTCGTCCCAGTGATGCGTAAAGGCCTGGGACATCATGGATTGGCTCCATTGCTGGAAGATGTCCGTATGACACGATGCGCCGCAGAACCCGGGTGTCTCGTAATCAGTGTATTTCCGCGTGCCCAGCGCTTCCTCTCCCGCCTTGATCGCCTGGCCGGAGTAGGCCGCCAAGATCAGGACGATGAACAGGGCTGCGAGCGCGATCAGGGGAATGTTCCGTTTCATAGTTCCTCCATTTCGAGAGGACTTCATTATAAATTAAGACTTAATGTAAAAGAGTCGCGCTCGGATGTCAATTCGCCATCGGGGGATATCATACTTACGGCAGGCCTGGTTGATGACGGGATACAACCCTCGAATCTCGGGGTCGGCTTTTTCGACGCGGATGACGCCGCCCGAGACGCCGAGCCCTGAGAAGCAAGACAGCGCTCGCGCATTTCAGTTCATCCGCTGCTGTTTCCAGAAGGGATGCTCGCGCACTTTATCAGATCATTCCCGGCTCAGGCAAGCAACACCCTGCCGAGTGAGAACGTTTAGGCCGGGAAAGCGTTATCCATTCATCGAAGGCGCAAATTCTCAAAGGGAAAAACGGATGACCAGGACGGAAGAAATCCGCATCGATATGCCTCCGTCGCCCGAGGCGGACCTTGAGTCCCGGATCATTGGGCGGAGCCCGGCGCTCAGCCGGATCCGGGCTCTCATCCTCCGGATGGCGGAGAGTGAAGTCCCCGTCCTGATCTTGGGCGAGAGCGGAACGGGCAAGGAGCTTGTCGCCCGGGCCATTCATGACCTCGGGCCCAGGTCCGGCAGGCGTTTTGTGGCCGTCAATTGCGCGGCGATTCCCGAGACGCTCCTGGAGAGCGAGCTTTTCGGACACGGGAGGGGGGCGGTCACCGGCGCCTTCAGGGAGCGTCCGGGCATGGTTGAAGAAGCCGAGGGAGGGACGTTTTTCCTCGACGAAGCCGGCGACCTGTCCCCGGCGCTCCAGGCCAGTCTCCTGCGGCTCGTCCAAGAGAAGGAATTCCGAAGGGTGGGAGAAAACCGGACCCGCCGGGCGGACGTCCGCTTCCTGAGCGCCACGAACAAGGACATCGAAACAGAGAAGGATCGAGGCCGCTTCCGGGAAGACCTCTATTACCGGCTGGCCGTGGTGACGATCGACATCCCGCCGCTGCGACAGCGCCCGGAAGACCTGGCCGCTCTCATCGAATATTTTCTCGACTCGGGATGCCGGGCTCTGGGCCGTCCGCCTGTCTGTTTCACGCCCGAAGCCATGTCCCGGCTGGCACTTTACTCCTGGCCGGGAAATGTCCGCGA
>CAZFTV010000003.1:10061-15073 GCA_964521765.1 uncultured Eubacteriales bacterium | reverse complement strand
CGGCCCGTTTCAACTATTTCGCCGCTCGCGCGGGGTTTGAAAAGCACTTTTTGCGCCAGGCCTTAAGCCGCTACGGGTTCAATAAAACAAGGACAGCGGGAGAGATCGGGTTGAGCCGTCAGGGCCTGTTCAAGCTCCTCCGCCGCCACAACCTGTCCTGAGCGGTTCCCCTCGTCCAAACCGGCGGCTTTCCCGCTCCGGGCGATGCTCGACAGGCCCGCGAGTCGCCGCCCGGGCCGCACGAAGGCCGGGCGCCGCTCCTGTAAAAAAGCGAAGCTTTTTGATACAGTGAGCGTCATGGAAGACAAGAAGCAAGTCTTCGAGGTCATCTGCCCCTGCTGCCGGGCCTCTCTGTGGGTCGATGCCGTTTCGCGGAGCGTGGTCAAGTCGGAGAAGGGCGCCGGCAAGGAGAAATCCTCGCTCGACGACCTCCTCAGCCGCGAAAAGCAGCGGCGAGAGGGGTTCGAGCGCAAGTTCGAAGCCACGGCCGAGATGGAGAAGCGGAAGCAGGACCAAGCCCGGGTGAAATTCGAGCAGGCTTTGACCAGCGCGGGCTCCGAGGACGAACAGGAAGACGACGGGGAACTGTAGAGGAGCGACGGACCGCGGCGGCCCGGGCCTCAGCTTCCAGCCTGGGTTTCGTCTTCCCGTATGCGGCGGGCCATGGTCAAGCCCGTCGCGCCGAAGAAAATCAGGATCAGGACCGCGACATAATTCTGAATGGCCCAGGGCAGGTAGGTCAGCGTCGGGACGCCGATCGTGCCGGTGATATAGACGCCGGCCATGCTCCAGGGAATGAGGGGCACGATGATCCCGCCGCTTTCCTCGACGATCCGGGACAGGTTTTTGGCGGCCAGCCCTTTTTCTTTGTATATCGGGGCCAGGAGCTCGGCGGGGATGATCATGGACAGGTAGGAGCTGCCCGTCACCAGCGCCGAGACGATGGCCGTTCCCGCCGTAGTCAGAACCAGGCTCCACACCCGGCGGCAGAAGGCGGCGATGTGGTCCAGGATGACCTTCAGCATGCCCGTCCGTTGCATGATGCCGCCGAAGCTGAAGGCGGTGAAGGCCACGAGCTGCGTTTCCATCATGCTCATCATGCCGCCCCGGGAGATGAGCCTGTCGACGACCTCGACTCCGGTCGAGGCCTTGAAGCCGGTGTTGACCGCCGCCGCCACCTCCACCAGCGAGGTTTTCTGCAGCACGACGGCCAGGATCGCGGCCGCGGCCGAGGAGAGGAGCATGCCGGGGATGGTCGGTTTTTTTGTTGCAGCGAAGAAGAAAACAATGACCATGGGCAGGAGCAGTAGGAGATTCAGCCAAACGCTCCGGTCGAGGAAGCTCCGGCGCAGGGTGTCGGTGATGAGGCTGACGGTTTCGGAGTGGACGCCCTCCCGGCCGTAGCCCAGGCCGACGACGGCGTACACGCCCAGGCCGATGAGCCAGGCCGGCAGGCCGGATTTCATCATGTGCTTGATGTGGTCGAACAGGTTTGATCCGGAAACGACCGTGGCCAGGTTGGGGATGTCGGACAAGGGAGACATCTTGTCGCCCATGTAGGCGCCGGCGACCACCGCTCCCGCTGCGGGCCCGGCGGGGATGCCCAGGCCCAGGGCGATGCCTATGAAAGCCACGCCCAGCGTTCCGATCGTTCCCCACGAGGTGCCGGTGGCCATGGAGGTGAGAGTGCAGACGATGCAGGCCGTCACCAGGAAGAACTGGGGGGAGATGATCTTCAGCCCGTAATAGATGACCAGGGGGATGGTGCCGCAGGAAATCCAGGTGCCGATGAGGATGCCCACACAGAGCATGATGAGGATGGCCGGCATGGCCTTGTGGATGCTGTCCACGATGCCCTGCTGCATCTCCCTCCAGGTGAAGCCGAGCAGCAGGCCGATGATGCCCGTGAAGAAGGCCGCCACCACAAGCAGGACCTGGGGTCTGATCTTGTATATGCCGTAGCCCACGCCGAGCAGCGCGGCCATGAAGAGAAGGGGTAGAAGGGCCACGCCCAGGGGAGCTTTTTTCCCGCGCGAGGCGGGCGCCGCGGTCTTGGTGTCGTTCATGCCGCGTCTCTCCTATGTTCGGCGGAACGTCCCGTGGGCGAGCAGCCGACTGCCGGCCATCATCTCCGCGCCCCGGGCGATGACGGCCCGAAGCTCGAGGCCGGCGTCGAGGAAGATGAGGTCCGCGTCCTTGCCCGGGGCGATCTCGCCCTTGCGGTCAAGCTTGTAGAAGCGGGCCGGGTTGAGGGCGAAGAGTCGGGCGGCTTCCTCCAGGGAGAGGATGTTCCGGCCGACGAGGGAGCGGAACGTCCTGAGCAGCGTGTCCTGGGAGGCGATGGTCAGCCCCGTGAGCTCGCCCCGGTCGTTGAACACCGGCAGGCTGCCGTTGCTGTCGGAACTGACAGTGAACCTCTCGACAGGAGCGCCCCTCTCCTGAGCCAGGCGCAGAGCCGTCTCGACGCTGACGTCGGCGTCGCTCTCCTCCTCGGGGTCTGTGCCGGCCGTCAGGTCCGCCCAGCCCCCGGACTGCACCCAGCGCAACCCTTCCTCAAGAAGGGGCCGGTTGCGGTTGGTGTGGGTGGGGATGACCTGGCTTGAGGGGATCTCGGTCTCGGCTCGGAGACGGAAGAGCAACTCCAGCTTGCGGGCTCCGCTTCCCAGGTGGAGATGGAGCACGCCGGCCTTGCCGCCCAGCATGCCGCCCACCCGGCACTCGGCCGCAAGACGGGCGATCTCCTCGAACGTCGGCTGGGAGGAGCGGTGGTCCGACACGGCGATCTCACCGGCGCCGATGACTTTATCGATGAGGGCCAGGTCGGAGCGGACGCTGCCGGTCAGGGTTTGAACGGGCAGCTCATAGGAGCCGATGAAGATGAAGGCGCTGACGCCCTCCACCTCGAGGGCCCGGGCCTTGGCCAGCAGCGAGGAGACGTGCCGCGTAACGCCGTCCGTCCCCAGGCAGCCGATGACCGTCGTCACCCCGCTGCGAATGATGTCCTCGACTTGGATTTCAGGGGCCCGGGTGGAGGGGCCTCCCTCGCCCCCGCCGCCCAGGATGTGGACATGAGAGTCGATGATACCCGGCATGACCGTGAGCCCCTCGGCCTCGATCGTCTTGACCGGGCAGCCCTCGACCCGGACGGCGGTGACCGTCGGGCTGCGGAGAGGCAACTGCAGGCGACGACGGCGCCCACCCTGTCGCCGCAAATGAGAATGTCTTTGACGCCCAAGGGTTGTGGAGCGAAGACCGTTCCGCGGCGGATTAAGGTGATCATGGCGTCCTCCTCAGCGCTTCCCTTCGGCCGCCTCGCGGCCGGAGGGAGGTCTTAAACTAGCATGACTCGCTCCGGGTGACAAGACGGAAGAAGGCGGCGGGACTTGCCTCGGATGCCGCGCCGGTCATAAAATGGTCTGTAGAAAGGAACACCGAGAGGGACGATCGCATGGCTTCCTACGAAGAGGAGCTCGAGCGGCTCGGGTCGGTCATCAGGACGCTGACCCGGATTGCCCTTTTCGGGAAAAAGGTCGAGGTCCGCGGCGCGGAAAATTTCGTCCCCCGCGGCCCGAACATCCTGGTGGGCAATCACATCGGCAGTTTCAAGGACGTGGCCCTCCTTTTCAAGGTGGTGCCCCGGCCCATCTTTTTTACAGCCAACCGCGAGCTCTTCGATGTCGCCGAGTTCCAGGCCGTTATCCGCCGCCACCTCGAGCGTCATTTCAAGGAATTCGGGCTGACCGTCAACAGGCTTCTCGGCCCCTTCAAATCCTATTTTGTTCATTACATTTCTTCCCGCCTTGGCCGGATCGGGACGATTCCGGTGGACATTTCCCCGGGCCGCCAAAAGAGCGAGTCCCTGGCGCTCATCGAAAACCATCTCCGCGCCGGCCGGGCGGTCATCGCCCTCCAGGGCCGCGGCCGGCTGAGGAGGATGTACGCCAACCCGTTCATCGAGCCGTTCCGCAGCGGGGTGGCCCACATCGCCCACAACCTTCATGTCCGCGCCGGCCTGACCGTGGCCGTAACGCCGTTGGCCTTCCTGGGCACGCACCGGCCCATGTTGCTGCCCGCCCGGGTGAAGCTCAACGTCGGCCCCCCCCTGTACATTCAGGATTATCTCGGCGGAAACGCGCGGGAGCCAGTGGAAAGGTTCCGTCAGGCCATGGAATCGCGCGTCCGCTCTCTGTTTTTCGAGCTCCTGTCCGACTAGATCTTTCTCAGGCGGCACCCGACCCGGGCGGCTGTCCTCTCTTCGCGTTCCAGCGGCGCATAACCAGGAAGACCGGAAGACCCGTTAAGGAGAAAGCGGCTCCCACCAGGGCGCTTCGCGTCTGGGTGAGCAGGACGTTGACCGACATCCCGAAAAGAAATATGACGAATACCGCCGGCAACACCGGATAGAACGGGACCCGGGCCGATCCGGACTCCGCCTCGGGCGAGGCTCTCCTTCTCAGAAAGAAGATGGTCGAGGCTACGCAGGCGATGTTCAGGCTGTCGATGAAGATCACAGTGCTGACGATGTTCTCAAAATGCCCAAGGAGGAATATCGACAGCAAAATGGTGGCGGTGAAAAAGGTCAGGGTGAACTCCTGGATTTGGGTCCGGGGGTTGACTTTCTGGAAGATGTGCGGCAGGGCGCGGTCCTCAGCCAGGGCGAAGAAAGCCCTGGGGTTCTGCATCAGGTTCACGTTGATGAACCCCAGGGTGGACAGGAAAACAGCCACGGAGAAGAACAGATAGCCGGCCCTGCCGAGGACAATATCGGCCACCCGGGCGGCGGCCAGTTTCTCTCCGGCCAGCCGGGGGATATCGAGCACGCGGAGGTAGGCCAGGTTGATGAGCAGGTAGCAGGCGATGATGATCAGGATGCCGGCCAGGATGGCCCGGGGCAGATTCCGCCTCGCCTCCCTGATGTCGGCTCCGAAGTTGATCGTGTTCTGGTAGCCGCCGTAGGTGTAGAAGATGGGAATGAAGCCCAGGGCCAATGCCAGCCACCAGGGGGAATGGCC
>CAZFTV010000003.1:9166-10051 GCA_964521765.1 uncultured Eubacteriales bacterium | reverse complement strand
GCTCCGGAGCCGGGAGCCGTGACGGCGGACAGGGGCTGTCCCCGGAAAAGCGCTGCGGCCAGGACCAGGACGGCGATCATGCCCACCTTGAGCAGGGTCAGGACGTTCTGGACACGGGCTCCGGTTTTGATGCCGAGGAAGTTGAGGATGAAGAGGAAGAGGATGAAGACAGCGGCCGTAACCTGGACCGCCGGCTGGCTCTGCAGGCGGGCGGGGAGGAGGATGGGGACGAGGTGCTCGGCGCCGATCATGGCTACCGCCGCCGCGCCTGCGCCGTTAACCAGCAGCAGCCCCGTCCAGTTGAGCATGAAGGCCAGGGCGGGATGGTAGGTTTCGGCCACGACCTTGACGAAGGCGCCGGGCTTGAGGAAGCGGGAGCCGATCTCGGCAAAGGTCAGGGCGCCCATGAGGCTCACGAGCCCTCCCAACCCCCAGGCCAGGAAGAAGAGAAGCTTTCCCCCCGTCGCCCCGGCGACCATGGCCGGCACGCGGAATATCCCGATGCCGATGACCAGGCTGACGGTGATCATCGTTGTGTCGAAAGCCGTCAGCTTGGGCTTGATGCTCATTCAGATCATGTATCGGCCGTTCAAGGCGATCGTCCGTCCCGCGACACGGATCGTGGCCTTCTCTACGAGGGCGTCATAGTGATGGCGGCTTGAGTTGCGGCCGAGGCCGTAAGAGTCGCCGATGGCGAAATGGACCGTGCCGAAGGCTTTTTCCGCCTCGAGCATGTTGGGGCAGATGCGGGCCCCGCGGTTTGTGCCGACGCCGAACTCGCCGATGACTCGTCCCGTCTCGTCGTCGCCTATGTGGGCCAGGATGGCTTCGACGCCCCTGCCGCTCCCTCGCTTTAGGCGCCCCCTCTCGAATTCGAGCCCTCCG
>CAZFTV010000003.1:1457-9123 GCA_964521765.1 uncultured Eubacteriales bacterium | reverse complement strand
CGCTGAACGACTCCTCGACGGGCGCTGTATAGCATTCTCCGGCGGGAAGGTTGCCGTGGCTGCCCGGAAGTCCGAGATCGCCCATGCTCGAGACCCAGGTCCGCCCCCGGACGCTGAAGGAGATGCGCGTGCCCCTCGGGTTCTCGACCGTAACCTCGTCGGCGTTTCTCAGGACCCTGACCAGCCGGGAGGTGAAACGCTTCATGTCTTGGAGGTCGACGTCCACCAGGCGCTCCATCATCTCCCGGGTCATGCCCGGCATCATAAGCACGCGGCCGTAGGCGCGTCCTGTTTTGACCAGGAAGCCGCGGAATGTTTTTTCCTGGAATCGGGATTCGAGGATATAGGCGATGGCCGTCGCCCGGCGGGCCATGAGTCTCAGGAGGCCGGTCGGCTCGGCGACGGGCCTCAAGGATTCGGTCAGGAGATAAGTCGTCGTTTCGGCCCCGGCGGCCCGGGCGGCGCCGGCCAGCGCTTCGGCGACCTTAAGACTCCCGGTATCGGTGACGAGCAAAAAACGGTCCGATCTTTTGAGCCTCAAACTGCCGCGGATGGCCTTGTCCGCGGCGCGGGCGAGCTTGGTCATGGGATGGGGACCTATTCTTCCGTTTTTTCATAACGGCTCAAGACGGCCGAGACAACCTGAAGAAGGTTGTTGTACCGGACGTCCACCCCCTTGTCCTTCATGCGCTTAGCCAGGAAAGAGGCGAGGTAAAGGTTGCGCCTGCTCTCCAGCAGCGAGGCGCGGGCCGCCTCTTTCTTCTCGGCGAATTCCTCCGGCGTGATCTGTTTGCGTTCCAGGACGCGGAGAACCAGGTGTCCCGTGTCGAACTCCACCGGGTCGCTGACCGTGTTCAAGGAGAGGGAAAAGACCAGCTGGTCCACTTCCTCGTTTTCCCCGACCGTGGCCAGATACTGCTTCCGTTTATGCTCGTTGACCGTTTTGTATTCCAAGCCTTCCCTGGCGTTGAAATCCTCCCAGTTCGCTCCGGCCAGCCGGCCCCGGAACGCCTGGAGCCTGTCCAGGGTGATTTGCTTCTTCTTGGTTTTAATGACTTCATCCAGGACTTCGAGGCGGACTTCTTCCAGCGTCGCGGGATGGGATGGAGTGACGGCCAGAAGTTGGGCCAGGCCGACGCCCTGGTAGGAATACAGTGTCTCGGACAGCTCCTTTGGCTGGAGTTTGAAGAGCGCCCCGCTGACGACGCCCGACGGGTCCAGCGAGCCCATGGGATCGCCCTCTTTGAGGGGCCCGGTTTTTTCAGCCTTGAGGCCGAGGCGGTCGGCGGCCTTCTCCAGGCTTTTGTCCTTTCTGGCCTCCTTGGCCAGGCGCCCGATTCTTTCCGTGGCCAGGGACTGGGCTTTTTGGTCCTCGAGGACGGCTTTGATCCGGGGCCGCACCTCCTCGAGGGGAATGGCCGAGGCCGCTTTCCGTTCGGTCACCTTGAGCAGGGACAGGCCTTCGTCCGTTTCCACGATTCCGGACATCTGTCCGCTGGCAAGCCCGGCGACCTCTTCCCGTTCCTTCTCAGGAAGCGAGTTCCACTCGAAGGCGCCCCAGTCTCCCCCCTGGGAAGCCCTGGAATCCCGGGAATGAACCCTGGCCAGCTCGCCGAAGTCCTCTCCCTGCTCCAGGCGTTGTTTGAGGCGGGCTATCTCGGAGCGGACGTCCTCGCGCTCACCGGCGCCGAAGGGAAGATGGAGACGACTGACACGAATCTCCTCGGGATTCTGGAACTGGTCCATATTGTCCCGGTAGTATTGCTCATAGGCCGCAGCCGAGAGCTCGACCTCTTTTTTCAGGTCTTCGCGGTTGAGAAAAACCGCAACGCCGGACCTTTTCTCCGTGACGCGGAAACGGTCCTTGTTTCCGATGAAATATTCCTCGAGCTCCGGTTCTCCCGGCTCGGACGGAAGCTCGACCTTGCTCGTTTCCAGGAGGAGGTACTCGATGCGGGCGTTCTCGTTTTCCCGGCGGTAATTTTCCCATACCTCGTCGGGCGTCACGGACACTCCCGCGGTGAGAAGGTCCTGGATTTTTTCGAGGCGGATGGAGTCTTCGATGCTTTTTTCGAACTCCGAGACCGAAATCTTGTAATAAGACAGGATTTGCTCGTATTCCTTCTCGCCCACGAAGCGGCCGGTCTTCTGGTCGAGGAACAGGGGGAAACGTCCGAGGACTTGCTGCTGCAATTCCTTGTCGGACACGGATATTCGTCGCTCGTCGGCCGCCTGGAGAAGAAGTTGGATCCGGATGAGCTCCTGGAGAACTTGGCTGGGCAGGTTGATCTGTTGAATGAGATCCTTGTTCATCGTGCCGAATCTCTGCTCATTGAGTTTGATGGCCTGCTCGAGGGCGGAGGCGAACCTGTCGGCGGTGATGTCCTCCCGGCCGACCCGGGCCACGACGAGTCGGCTCAGATCCCCCGCCTCCCCGCCCCCGTCGCCGGGCTGGACCCAGATGAACAAGGCTACGATGAAGGTGATGATGACCAGCCACAGGGCGGGCGCAAACGATTTGAAGTTTTTGCGCATGGATTTGAGCATGTTCACGTCTCCTTCAACAGTTGGCGGGCGATGACCAATCTCTGGATTTCCGAAGTCCCTTCGTAAAGGGTCAGGACGCGGGCGTCCCGGTAAATCCGCTCGACGGCGTACTCATGGGAATACCCGTATCCGCCGTGGATCTGGAGCGCATGGTCGGAGGCTTGCTTGGCCGCCTCTGAAGCGAACAGCTTGGCCATGGCGGCTTCGGCGGTGAAGGGGAGTCCGGAGTCCTTGAGCAAGGCCGCCCGGTAAGTCAGCCAGCGGGCGGCTTCTGTCCGGGTGGCGATGTCGGCCAGCATGAACTGGATGGCCTGGAAATCGGCGATTTTCCGGCCGAAAGCTTCCCTCTGTTTGGCATAACGGACGGCCTCTTCGAGCGCTCTCTCCGCCAGGCCGACGGACTGGGCGGCGATCCCCACCCGGGAGTGGTCCAGGCCGTTCAGGGCGATGGCCGAACCCTGACCCTCGGCGCCCAGGAGGTTCATGGCCGGAACCTGGCAGTCCTCCAGGGTCAGCTCGGCTGTCGGGGAAGAGTGAAGGCCCATTTTTTTCTCGACTTTGGTCACCTTGTAGCCGAAAAACCCGGGCTCGACAACGAAGGCGTTGAGCCGCCTCCGGCCCGCGGGGTCGGCGCCCGAGGGGAGAAGGATGACTGCTCCGGCCTCCCGGCCGTTCGTCACCCAGGCTTTGCGGCCGTTGAGGATGAACTGGTCTCCCCTGCGGACGGCCGAGGTGCGGATGGCCATGGCGTCAGACCCGGCATTGGGCTCGGTCAGGGAGAAGGCGCCCAGGATGTTGCCGCGGGCTGCGGCCGGAAGATACTTCCTCTTCAGCTCCTCTGTGCCGTAGAGCGCCAGGGAATGACAGAACAAGGAGCAGTGGACGCTGACGATGACGCACACGGCGGCGGAAGCCTTGGCCAGCTCCTCCAGGACCAGGACTTGGGACAGGGAATCGACGGGCTGGCCGCCGAACTCGGCGGGAACGGTCATGCCCAGCAAGCCCAGCTCGCCCAACCGGCGGAGGATGTCCTTCGGGAATTCCTCCCGGTCTTCGAGTTCCGCTTCCCGCGGGGCGATTTCCTTCCGGGCGAAATCCCGGATCATCTCTCTCATGAGGATTTGTTCTTCGCTCAGATCAAAATTCATAATCACCTCTGCCGAAACGGACCGGCCGGACGGATCAGGCGCGCCCCGGTCGGGTCGATCCTTTTTTCCCGCGCCGAACCCGGTCCTTGAACAACGGTTTCAACCGTTTATAGGTCGTCTTAAGGTCCTCGACGAAGACTCTCGCCCCGCCCACGAGGGGCATGAAGTTCGAATCCCCCTCCCAGCGGCAGATGACGTGCAGGTGATAGTGGTCCGTGACACCCGCTCCGGCCGTCCTGCCCAGGTTCATGCCGATATTGAACCCCTGCGGCCGATAATGACTCCCGAGGACCTTGAGACACAGCCTCAGCATCCCGGCCATCTCCTCCGCGGCCGGCTTGGCCGCCTTCTCGTATCGGTCCAGATGGCGGACCGGGGCGATCATCAGGTGACCGGGAGTATAGGGGAATTTGTTGAGGATGATGAAATTGTGGACTCCCCGGTGGAGAATGAAAGCCCGGCTGTCGTCCCGGCTCTTCAAAGCAGCGCATAAAATGCAGCCCTTTGTCCGGCGGCAGATCTTGCGGACGTACACTTCCCGCCAGGGCGCAGTCAGGAACTCCATCACTTGGCCTTGTTGATCAGCACCTTGAGCTGCTTGCTGGGCTTGAAGTACAGGACTTTCTTGGGCGGGACGGTGACTGTTTCACCCGTGCGGGGGTTGCGCCCCGTCCGTCCCGGCCGGGTCCGGAAACGGAAACTGCCGAAACCTCGGACCTCGATCTCCTGGCCCTTGAGGAGCGAATCACGGATGGTTGTGAAGAAGAGGTTGACCCCCTGCTCGGCCTCCTGCTTGGGAATGTTCATGTCCCTGGAGATTTTGTTGATCAAATCGGCTTTAATCATCGGCCTTCCCCTCCTTCTTGGCGGCTGATAATTTCTGTGATTTGATGCTTTCCAGCTTGTCCTTCATGAGGTCGCCCAGGGTGAGCCGGTCGTCCTGGCTGCTCATGAATTTCTGGTAGTCGAGTCGCTGCATTTCGGCCTGGGCTTGGCGGAAGCTGAGGGACAGCTTCTTGTCCTTGGCGCTCATCTTGATGATCTTGGCCGTCTTTTCTTCTCCCGCAGAGAAGGCTTCGGCCGGGTTGTCGATGCGCCGTTCGTCGAGCTCCGAGAGAAAGACGACGCCCTCGATGCCCGGAGTGACCTCGACGAACACTCCGAAATCGGCCAGGCGGACGATCTTGACATTGAGCAGGTCCCCCGTCTTGTGCCGGGCGAAAAAATCCTCCCAGATATCGCCCTGCAGCTGCTTGATGCCCAGGGAGACTTTCTGTTTTTCCACGTCGATATTGAGCACCACCGCCTCGGCCTCGTCGCCCACCTTGAGCTTGTCCGAGGGATGCTTGACCTTCTCCCAGGACAGGTCGGAGATATGAATGAGACCCTCGATGCCCGGCTCGACCTCGAGGAAGGCGCCGAAATCCGTGATGCTCGTGATCCGGCCTTTGACCCGGCTTCCCGGCTTGATTTTCTGCTTGAGGACCTCAAGAGGATGGGGCTGGATCTGCTTCAGCCCCAGGGAGATGCGCTTGGAGTCGGGGTTGACGTCAAGGATCGTCACCTCGACCTCCTGGCCGACCGACAGCACTTTCTTGGGGTGGACGAGCTTGCGCGACCAGCTCAGGTCGGAGATGTGGACCAGTCCCTCGACTCCCTTCTCCAGCTCGATGAACGCACCGAAGTCGGTCAGGCTGACGACCTTGCCCCGAACCCTCTGCCCCTGGAAGTATTTTTCGGAGATGTCGGACCAGGGGTCGGGGGTCAGCTGTTTGGTGCCCAGGGAGATGCGCTCCTCTTTCTCATTGAAGTCCAGGACCACGACTTCAACCTCCTGGCCGACTTGGAGAGCCTCCGAGGGATGACCCAGCTTGCCCCAGGACATGTCCGAGATGTGGAGCAGTCCCTCCACGCCGCCTATATCCACGAAGGCCCCGAAGCTGGTCAGGGAGCGCACCGTGCCCTTGAGCTTCTGCCCCTGGGCGAGCGCGCCGAAGACCTTTTTCTTCTTTTTTTCCCGTTCCTCCTGGAGAAAGAGCTTCCGGGACAGGACGGCGTTCTCGGTCTTGCGGTCGAACTTGATGACCTTGAACTTGTAGGCGTTGCCGATGAGCGAGGCGGGGTCGCGGACCATTCTTAAGTCGGCGTGGGAGTCGGGCAGGAAGGTCATGATGCCCACGTTGACCACATAGCCGTTCTTGGCCCGCTCGACGACCTTGCCCGTGATCCAGCTTCTGGCCTGGAAGGCTTTCTCCAGGTTATCCAGGGCGTGCTGGGTATCGGCCTTGCGCTTGGACAGGATGAAGGCTCCCTCCCGGGGGTCGGACCTCTCCAGGACGGCGTCCACCGTATCGCCTGGCTTGAGCCTCCGCAGGTCATGGGGGTCGAACTCCTCCACGGGAATCATGCCCTCGGACTTATGGCCGACATCCACCAGGATGTGAGTGGGCGTGACGCGGACGATGCGGCCGTGGACGATCGAGCCGAAGGACATCTCCCGGGCGCTGAACTGGTACTGGTCCAGGAGGCTGGCGTAATCCTCGTTCTCGAGAGCTTCTTCATTCTTGTTTGGCGGCTTGGTCATTTCGGACATGGGGCGTTTTTCTCCAATTGGGATTTGGGGCTGAGGCCGGCCCTGACGGCCCGGACGGCCTCGTCTATAGCTTCAGGAGGAGTCGAGGCTCCCCCGGAGATACCGACGCGGCGGATGCCCTCCAGCATCTCGGGGCGGATCTCCGTGGCGGACTCGATGAAGTGGGTCCGGGGCAGGATGCGGCGAGATATGTGGTAGAGCTTTGCGGTGTTGGAACTTGAACGGCCGCCGACGATGAAGAGCGCCTCCACGTTGCGGGCCAGCTCCGACGTCGACGTCTGCCGGGCTTGAGTGAAGTGACAGATGGTGTTGTAGGCCCGGAGCTCGTCCGTCCTCTCCAGGAGCCGGGCGACGATCTTGCCGAAAAGATAAGAATCCTGCGTGGATTGAGTCAGTACGGCACGCTTCTTGGCGTAGGGGAGGGCGCCGGCGTCTTCCTCGTTGTCCACGACCACAGCCCGGCCGCGGCTGTGGCCGACCAGCCCTTTGATTTCGGGATGCTCCCGGTCGCCGACGATGATGATGTCGATGTTCTGGCGGGCCAGCCGGGCCACGCGCTTCTGGATGCCTCGGACAATGGGACAGGTGGCGTCCACAACGGCCAGGTTCCTGCGGCCGAGAATGTCGTAGACTTCGGGCGAGACGCCGTGGCTGCGGATGATAACCGTGCCGTTCGCAATCTTCTCCGGGTCGTCCGCGGAGGCGATGCCCTGCCGCTCGAGCTCGCGGATGACGCCGGGGTTGTGAATGAGGTCGCCGAGGGTGGTGACGGAGCCGGGCCGGTCGCGGCGGACTTTGCGGGCAAGGTTCAAGGCCCGCTTCACGCCGTAGCACAGCCCCGCGTTCGGGGCGACGATGATTTCCATGAACTGAGAGCGCACTCGTTAAAAATAGTGTCCTAGTCTACTCCGGAGAAACCTGTTTGTCAATCCTAAGTATCGATAAAACCTTAACTTAGGAGCGGACTGGCGATAGCTCCGCCCCGCGGAGGACCCGTACGGAACCATCGAGAGAGAGACCGGTGGAAAGCGATCCCGACCCGTCGCCCCTTGGCTTTTCAGGGGGGAGTGGCATATGATTTTTTGTATGAGTCCAAAAAGGATCATTCTTTCGACTTTGACCCTGGCCCTTGTTCTGGTAGTCTGTCTTCCCCTGAAGCCCGGGGAGAGGCGGCAGGATCGTTCCTCGGGTGAAAACACCGGCTATGAATACGCGGCCGACGCTCTGTTGCGCAAGGGCCTGACCGAGCTGGGCGCCCACTCGCTGCTCGAAAAAATCGTTTCGGTCGGACACCGCTTGACCGGATCTCCACAGGCCGCCGAGGCGGTCGATCTCACGCGGCGTCTCATGGTTGAGATGGGGCTGGACCACGTCCATC
>CAZFTV010000003.1:1134-1346 GCA_964521765.1 uncultured Eubacteriales bacterium | reverse complement strand
AGCGAGGCCACGCCCGACGAAGGGATCCTGGCCGAGGTTGTGGAGGTCCTATCCTTCGAGGACCTCGCCGCGGCCGGCGAGCGGGTCCGTGGCAAAGTCGTCTTCTTCAACCGGCCGATGGACCCCGCGGCCTTGGACACGTTCGGCGCCTACGGCGCGGCCGCGGAGCAACGCGTGCGCGGGGCCGTGGAAGCTGCGCGCGCCGGAGGCAC
>CAZFTV010000003.1:0-1085 GCA_964521765.1 uncultured Eubacteriales bacterium | reverse complement strand
CTGAACAGGTTCGGCGCTTTGCCGTCCGTTTCCGGCAGCCACCAGCCGTGGGCGGCGGTGACGACCTTCGGATGGGCGGTGGGCGTTACCTTGGCGCGGAACTTGACCCGGCCGCGCGGGTTTTCCTGCGGCTCGAATGCCGGCGGCTCGACCCCGTCGTCTCTCACAACGTCGTGGGCGACATCGCCGGGACGGAGAAGCCGGAGGAAATCATTCTTCTCGGCGGGCACCTCGACTCCTGGGACCTGGGCACAGGCGCCCATGATGACGGCGCAGGATGCGCCCATGCGCTGGAGGCCCTGAGGCTTCTCAAGGATCTCGGCCTGTGCCCGAAACGCACCGTGCGGGCCGTGATGTTCATGGACGAGGAGAACGGCGGCACGGGCGGCCGGGATTACGCCCGGGCGGAGGCCCGCCGGGCCGAGACGCACCTGGCCGCCGTCGAGTCCGACCGGGGCGGCTTTCAGCCGCGGGGATTCGGGGTCGGCGGAGATGAGCAGGAATTCAAGCCTTTTAAAAAATATGAAAAGCTCATGAAGCGGGTCGGCTTGTGCTGGCTGCGTCCGGGGGGCGGCGGCGTGGACATCGGCCCCCTGGCCGAGGGCGGGACGCTGCTCATCAGCCTCGTTCCCGATTCGCAGCGCTATTTCGATTATCACCACAGCGGCCGTGACGTCCTGGAAGCCGTGCATCCGCGGGAGCTCGAGCTCGGGGCCGTGGCCATGGCCCTCCTGGCGTACGTCCTGGCTCAGGAAGGGGTGTAGCGCCTTCAGCGGCGTTACGGCAGCACCGCGCGGCTCCACTCGCCGTTGATATATCCATACAGTTTCAGCAAGAAACTAAACCAAGAAAGCAACGTATTAAAGGCCAGGGGAGGACTTCGGCGCCTGGCGGGGTTCGAATCGCTGCGGAAGCTCCGGGTTTCTCAGTCGACTCTCGCGGGCCGCTCCGGAGACAGCTTCCTTTTGCCCCCCTGTTTCAAGGGGGGTGCAGGGGGGTTAATATCACTACAGCAAAGAAGGAGCTGTCTCCGGCGTTTCGGCGGGGGGCAGTGCTCAGCCAGCCGGCATCCATATGCCGGAGGC
>CAZFTV010000002.1:9329-37355 GCA_964521765.1 uncultured Eubacteriales bacterium | reverse complement strand
TGACGATGATCCCGTCGTAGCCGGCGAAGCGGATCTCTGGGCCGAAAAACCCTCCCATGTTGGCGTAGCTCACGGTCGAAGCGAAGGGATTCCTGGATTTCAGGGGCGAGGTCCGCGGCGACTTCGTGACGACGCAGGTCCTGGAGGAGGAGGGCACCGGGAACCCCGAGAACGACCCCGGCATGAACAGCAGGGGATTTTCGGGCGACAGGGGGTCCACCCCGGGCCTTTTCAACCTGTCGGCCAGAAGCTTCATGCCCAGGCCGCGGCCGCCGATGAAATTCCGCGCATCCTCTCTGGCGAGAGGGAGCCGGCTGATTTTCTTCCGGGACAAGTCCGCTTCGAGGAGGATGCCGTTGTAGCCGTAGATTTTTTCCGCCATGTCGTCCTCCTAGTGCTTCCCGTACCAGAGATCCATCAGCAGCTTGGCCGCGGAGTCGGGCGAAAGCCCGTAGTGCTGGCCGGGCAATCCTTGAACGACATGACTCAAGGCGCCGTTAGGGCAGTAGAGGACGCACTGGGGATTCCCGCCGCAAAGGGTGCACATCCGTTCCGGCTTGTTGGTCTCGCGATTGGGGATGATCGCGCCTACGCGCGCCGTCCGGCAGGCCTCGGCGCAGGAGCCGCAGCCGATGCAGCGGCTGAGGTCGTTGCGCAGGACCGGAAGCCGCCCTTCCCTATAGAGCGCCCGGCGCCCTGTCCGGGGGTCCGGCTCGACCGGGCAGGCTGCGATGCAGGGCGCGTCCTCGCACATCAAGCAGGTGACGGGGACATCGACGTCCGGATTGTAGGGATATACTCGGATATTCGATAAAGCCGGGTTTCCCAGGCCCGGAAGCTCTTTGCCGTTCACGGCGACCCTGTTATTAAAGGAAGAGCAGACGGTCTCGCAGGTCCGGCAGCCCGTGCATTTGTTAAAGTCAACGACGATCATGGAAAAGACGACCTGTTCCTCTTGGGCCTGGGCCTGCCCTTGGGCCGGAGACGGATGGGCGTAGAGAGCCCTGACCAGAAAGCGGCCGGCGATGAGCGCCCCGGCCATTCCGCCTGCGGCGGTCCTCAGGAACTCCCGGCGGGATTTCCCGCGCCGGGACGCCAGCTCTCGCAAGGTCAGGCTTCTCTCTCGACGCTCGATCATCGGCAGCCTCCCTATTCAGGATTCCCGGAGAGGGAAAGAAACGGCTTTTCCCGGAGAGATATCTCCGCTCACGGCACGATGATATTCCCGGCCGCGGACGGCGTCAACCTGGTTCGAGCGGGAGCATGACGGTTGATAAAAAACCTAGTTCTTCCTCTGCCACTCGTAGAAGAGCAGGTCGTAGTCCTCGATCAGCCCCTGGTCGGCGAAGCTGTAGTAGCAGCCCTGGCCGATGATGATGTGGTCCAGGACCTTGAGCTGCAGGACCTTGGCGGCGAAGACGAGCTCGCGGGTGATCTGCCGGTCGCTCAGCGAGGGCTCGGGGTCGCCCGAGGGGTGGTTGTGGATGAAGATGAGCGAGGAGGCGTCGTAGCGCAGGGCGTCCTTGACGACTTCCCGCGGATAGACGACGCTCGAGTCGACCGTGCCCTCGAAGAGCGTCTTCTCCTCGATGATGCGGTTCTTGGTGTCGAGGAACAGGACCTTGAACTTCTCCCGCTTGACGTCGCGCAGGCTGTGGTAGAGGTAGTCGAAGACTTCTTTGGAGGAGCGGTAGTAGGGACGGGCCAGCATCCGGTCCCGGAGGAAGCGGCCCGAGACTTCCTGGACGAACTTCAGGCCGAAAACGTTCCGCGGGCCGAGCCCCTTGAAGCGGTGAAGCTCCCGGACGTCCGCCTCGAGCACGGCGCGGAGAGTCCGGTATTCGCCGAGGAGCTCGCGGGCCAGCTCCCGGCAGTCGCGTCGGGGAGTGGCCAGGGTGAGGAGGAGCTCGAGGACCTCGTAGTCCAGAAAGCCGTTCAGGCCTCCCCTGAGGAATTTCTCCCGGAGCCGCCGCCGGTGGCCTTCGGGCTTCCCGTACGGCGCGCGGTTGTCCGGCGGCCGGCCGTTGCCGGCGCCGCTTCCGTCCCCGTTTCCGTCTTGACCCTGTGTTTCCATATCGCCTCAGGGAATAGGACGCGCCGACCGGCGGGAAAATCGCATGCCCGATCGGCCTTTCCGAAAACGACATCGGGATGTTCCCGAATTCCAACGGGAAGACCGGTCTTCGGAGCGGCGACGCGTCGGCCGCCGACCCTTCCGAAGACGCCCTCGAGCTCTCCCCGAATTCCCTCGGGGAGGCGGAGGGGCTAATTCATTATGACAAGAAGGCGTCTGAGGCTGGCCTTATGCGGCCGCACTCCAAAACCGTCCTCTTCTTTAATAAGCGAGACAACATCAGCCAGAGGTCGGCCCCGACGGACATTGATAATCGGAAAGGCCTCTTCGCCGTCCGGAGTGATGATCCGTATTGCCGCGGAATGATGATTAATTTAGAATGGGCCTTTCTTCAGGGAGTTACGGCTATCGAGTGGGGGAAGGAGCGCATCATGAGAAAAAGCCGCGGTTTGTTGAACGGCAGGATATGGGGAGCCGTGGCGTTGATGTTCGTATTGGAAATAACCCTGGCTTGGCCTCCGCCGGCCAGAGGCGTCGAACGGGTCCTCCTCAAGTACGAGGGCGGCCTCGGCGGGCTAAATCTCGGGCCCTACGGTCAGGCCTCCGTCATCACCAAGGTCAAGGGTGAAGTCTGGCTGCTGTCCGAGGGCGGCGGCCGATGGCAAGGGATCGGGAAAATGACTGTGCGCACGGACGCTCAAGTCTCTCCATCCCCCGGGGTTAAAATCGGTCCCGCCGAAGCGCCGGAGGCAAATTTTAAGGTCACGGCCGCAGTGAAGGCTGGAAAACTTGAATTCTGGTTCGAATCCAAACCCATCGAGCTCAAGGGCACGATATCGTTTCAGGCCCCGGCGCCCCTGGGGACCGTCACCGAGCCCTATACGCTGAACTTCGACCCCGCGGCCGTAGCGCCCGGCCCGCCCGCGGTGACGGATATCGAAATGAGGGACGGCGCGACGCGCACTGTCGACTATAGCAAGTTCCCCACCGTTTCCCCGGTCATTTCGGGCGCCATGGTCTTCACGCTGAACGAGATCGAAGAATGGCGCGTCCTGGTCACCGGCGTGGAGAAGGACATGCTGCGGCCGCCCATCGCCAACAAGGCCCTCAAGCCGCCGAATACTAAATTGCCGGTCATGGTCGGCTTTGAATGGAGTCTGGCGGGGATATTCTATATCGTCGGGGGCAAGGCCTCGCCCGCTTACTATGAGGGCTCTGTTTTTTCGGCGGGCTACACGGCTTCCATTTATTTTGATTTCCAGGACCTGTATCAGTGTTTCTTCCTCCCCGGCGGGAAGCAAGCCGAGAAAATGTCGGCCATAGGCGGACGGTCCCTGACGGAATTGACCGGCAAGCCCATCGCCGGCCAGGTCAAGTCCGGCGCCGTCAAGCTCACCTGGCCCGAGTATTTTCCGGAGGAATGCGTTCGCTGCAAGCCCTTGAAATATTACCTCGGGCAAGCGTCCTATACGCAGATCTTCGGCACCAAGGAATTTCTATACAAGATCTCAGGCGAGGCTTTGCCCTTGAAGGACGGCACCACGGTTACGGGCAGCGTTCAGGATTGGATGACCTACAAGATCGTGCTCCACAGGCAAAAATAATCCGGAGGGAAAGGCCTCTTGTGCGGGACGGAAATGCGGCCGGCCTTTCTTGAGCCCAAAGCGCGAGCGGCATGACCAAGCTACCTGTTCTTGACCGCGAGGCTCAGCAGCTCCCCGAGCCGTTTGTAGACCTCTCTGCGGTGACCGACGGCCACGACCAGGACGACGAGCTCGCCGCTCCTGACGCGATAGACAATCTGGTAGTCCGAAGTCCTCAGCGACCGCAGCCCCGCCAGCTCATGGGACAACGATTTCCCCTTCTCCGGGTCGACGGTCAAAGATTCGACGGCTTTCCTGACGAGTCTCCTGACGGAAGGGTCGAGCTTGTCGATATTCCTTTTCGCTTCCCTCGTGTAGAGGACGCGGTGAACGGAGATTTTCATTTCTCCGGGAAGACTTCGTCGTGGGAAAAAAGACGCCCGGCCTTTTCGTCACGGAGCCCCCGGTCGACCCGGGCCATGAGCTGCCGGTCGCTGAGGATCTCGACGGTCTCGATCAACGTCTCGTATTCTTCGACGCTCATCAGGACCCCTTCGGCTTTCCCCCGATGGGTGATGGCATAAGTCCCGTGCTCCTCCCTGACCTTGCGGACGAGGCTCGAGAGCCGCGCCTTGGCCCGGCTCAACGGCACGATTTCAGAGTACTCGGCCATGTCATGCTCCCCGTATTATCTGGTCTTTTATCGGACCAATGAATTGGTCATGATAATGATAAGCCTCTGCGAATCTCTTGTCAAGTCAAGCTTTTATATGTCGCGGCCGGGAAACGCACGGCTTGTACGGCTGTCCTCATCTCTCCAGCGTCGAGCGGACAGCGAGGACGGCGCGGGGCGGCGTGTCGTAGGCCAGGATGCCCGTGCCGAGCATGAAGCGCGGGTGGCGGCGGCCGGCCCCGAGGAGGGAGCGCGCTTTGGAACGGATTTCCTCGTCCGTCCCTGAAAGAAGAACCGCCGGGTCGAGGTTCGCCCGGAGCAGGACGGGGAGCGCGAGCGTCCGCTCGACGTAGCTCCCCAAATCCGCCCTGAAATCGCACAGGATGTTGTTCGTTCCCGCGGCGAGGATGTCGTCCAGGATCAATGACGTGTCGCCGCCCAGGATGTAGGGGACGAGCGGAACGCCGAGTTCCTCGCGGAAGTATTTCACGATCCCAGCCGCAACGGGAAGGACCAGGTCGCGGAAAAGACGCGGCGAAAGGAGAGGCGGCGAAGCCGCAGAATCGAAGATCACGACCCCCAGCCCCCGTTCGATAAGGGCGCGGCCGTAGGAGCGGATCGTCTCGGAAGCGAAGAAAAGCAGCCGCTTCACCCATTCGGGCTCCTCGAGCGCCGCCGCCAGAACGGCCTCCGCGCCGGCCAGGGAGCAGGCCAGGGAAAAAGGCCCGGAAACCGCACCCCGAACAATCCTCTCCCCGCCGAAACGCCGCAAGGCTTTCGACCCGACCTCAAGATGGAGCGGCAGACGGCCGTCTCTTTCGGGATCGGGCAGGCGCAAGCCGGAGAGGTCGCCGCCCGGCCGCGCGGCGTGTGCCGCAACGGCGGGCACGTCGTTCCCGGCGAAATACTCAACCCGGCAGCCCGCGGCTTCGGCCTCGACGTTGTAGACGTCGCAGCCGACGGTCAGGATGTCGGGCTCGTAGAGCTCAACCTCGCGCTCGAGCGCCCTGAGGAAAAGCCCGGCGTTGCGGCAGAGCTCCGAGGGAGTCGCGCCGACGAGCGCCGCCTTGTGCTCGTATACGGCCGGGCAGAAGGGGACGCGGTCCGCGGGCTTCCCCGCGAGCAGGCATTCGATCCGCTGCTTGGGTGTCAATCGAAGAAACCGGCGTCGTTGAGCCGGTCGACCTCGCTCACCTTGGCCCGGAGCACAAAAACAAGAAAGATAATCGCGCTCCACATCCAGGCCAGGAAGACGTAAATCCCTGTCCGCTCCCCGGCGTTCCGCGGCCCGGCAACGAGCTCGTGAGACGAGCCGGCCGCCTCGGCCGCCGGCTTCGGCCCGGCCAGGCTCCAGGCCGACATGGCCAGGGCGTAGATGATGGCCAGCCAGGCGACGACGGTCAGGATTTTCCCCTTGCGCGAGGCGGGCTTGTTGTCGATGAGGGGGATGAAGAAAAAGAACAGGACGCCGGCCAGGATGGCCAGCACGGCCAGGGTCTCCCCTTTCAGGAACCAGATTTTCGCCGGGAAGATCTTGAGCGTCTGGAAGAGGAACAGGAAATACCACTCCGGCTTGATGCCCTCGGGCGCGGGCGCGCGCAAATCGGCCGCGCGGCCCAGCCCCTGCGGCAGGAATACGGCCAGGCTGAGAAGGACGCCGAAGAGGACGAGCCACAGCACCGCCTCTCGGAAGACGAAGTTGGGCCAAAAGGGGATCTCGGGCAGTCGTTTTTTCTTGACCTCGGCCTCGAGCGGCATGCTCATCCCGAGCTTCTGAATGAGAAAAACATGAAGGACCAGCACCGCACACAGCGCCAGGGGCAAGATCGAGATGTGAATGCTGAAGAAGCGGCTGAGCGTCTCGCCGCTCACGTCCTCGCCGCCGCGGAGCAGTTTGGTGAAGAAATCGCCCACCACGGGTATGGCCCGCGGGATGTCCGTGCCCACTTTGGTCGCCGTCCCAAGGCAGGAGGTAGCCCGTGAACCCGAAGAAGAGCGAGCAGAAGAGGAGCAGCACGCCGCTCATCCAGGTCAGCTCCCGCGGCTTCCGGTAGGACTTGAGGAGCCAGATGCTGACCAAGTGGATGAAGACGAAGGTGATCATGAAGGTCGCCGACCAGGAATGGATCGAGCGCACGACCCAGCCCAGGGGGACGTCGGTCATGATCCGGGCGATGCTCGCGTTCGCCTCCTCGAGAGTCGGCCGGTAGTAGAAGGCCAGGATGATGCCGGTCACGACCTGGATGAAGAAGAAAATCAGGATGGCGCTGCCGGTGTACATCCAGATCGTGTGGCCGCTCCGGGGGACGGTCTTGTGCCGCATGAAGCCCAGCACGGCCTCAAGGCCCAGCCGCTCGTCGAGCCAGCGGCGGAAGGCGGTCCAACGGCTCCCGGCGCTCATGCCGGCGGCTCCTTCTTAATGACGATCTCGGCGCCCTCGACGCTCACGCTCAGCCGCCGAAGCGGCGAGGGCGGCGGGCCGGCGATGTTGCGGCCCTCTTCGTCGTACCAGCCGTCATGGCAGGCGCAGAAAAACTTCTTCTCGGCCGCAAGATAGGAGACGTTGCAGTCGAGGTGAGTGCAGACGCCCACGAAGGCCGTCCATCCGCCGTCGGCTTTCTTTTTCAGGAAGCCGGGCTTGATGTCCCAGGAGAACCCGCGGACCTCGCCCGGCGCCATGCCGTCGAAGTCGGCCCCGGGCAGCCGCACCTCGTCCGGCTCCTTGGTAGGCGGGATGACAGAGCGCAGCAGGGGAAAAAGCAGGGAGGCGAAGAGCGACCCCAACCCTCCGGCCAGGAGGCCGTTCAAGAACTTGCGGCGGGAGAAAAGAGAGGCTTTGAGTTTCATCGCACTCTTTTGAACATCCTCTTGATCTTGTTCCAGGTCATGGTCCTCCGCAGCGCCTGAATGCCGTCGGCCGGCCGGACCTCGCGCGGGCAGGCCTCGTTGCAGCGGAAGACCGTGTCGCAGCCCCAGACACCCCCCTCGGTGTCGACCTTCGCCCAGTTGCGGAACGGCCGCCGGTCGCGCGGGTCGCGGACGAAGCGGTTGAGCTTGGCCAGCGCTGCCGGCCCGAGGTATCGCCCGTCGCGCGCCACAACCGGGCAGGCGCCGTAGCAGCAGGCGCACAGGATGCAGGAGACGTACTGGTCGATCTTCTCCATTTCACGGTCCTCGACCGGAAACTCCCGCTTGGGCGCCTTCTCCGGCGGAAAGAGATAAGGCTCGACCTCCCGCAGGGCCTTCCAGAATGGCTCCATGTCCACGACCAGGTCCTTCTTGACCTCGAGGTTGGGCAGCGGCTCGAGGACGACCGTGTCCGCCTCGAGCGTGTCGAGCATCGTGCGGCAACCGAGGTCGAAGCGGCCGTTGATGACCAGGCCGCACGAGCCGCATACGCCCTCCCGGCAGCTGTAGCGGAAGGAGAGGTCGTAGTCCTGCTCGTTGCGGATGTCCATCAGGGCTTCGAGGACGGTCGTCTTCCCGCGCGGCTCGTAGACGTAATCCTGGAAGCGGGGGCTTTCGTTTTTTTTCGGGTCGAAGCGCAGGACGCGGAAAGTGTATTTCATCTTAATATTTCCGCTCCTCGGGCTTGTACTTCGTGAAACGCACCTTCTTCGAGCCGAGCTCGACCTTGCCGTTCCTCAGGAAGGCCAGGGTGTGCTTGAGCCAGCGCTTGTCGTTCCGCTTGGGAAAATCCGTGCGGAAGTGGGATCCGCGCGTCTCCTCCCTGTGGAGAGCGCCGCGGGTGATGGCCTCGGCCAGCTCGAGCGAGTGCTCAAACTCGAAAATGTTGACGATCTCCTGGCTGTAGCGGCGGTTCCGTCCGGTGCGGACGACGCGCCTGTAATCCTCGCGCATCTCGAGGACGTCGTCCACGGCCTCGCGGAGGCCCTTCCGGTCGCGGAAGATCCCCGCCTTGGCGGTCATCAGGACCTTCATGCGCTGCAGGAGGTGATGGATGGGGATGCCCTTGCTCCGCTTCTCCCATCCCTCGACCTGCTTTTCGACCTTTCGCACGCCTTCCTCAAGGGCCTTGGCCGCGCCCGCCGGGCTCGCGCCGCCGTCCTTGACGTAGCGCGAGGCCGAGCGGCCCGCGATCTTGCCGAAGACCACGGTCTCGAGGAGCGAGTTCCCGCCCAGGCGGTTCGCGCCGTGGACGCTGACGCAGGAACACTCCCCGGCGGCGAAAACGCCCTTGACCCCGGTCGCGCAGTCGTTCCCGACGTCGATGCCGCCCATGGAGTAGTGCTGGGCCGGCTGGATGGGGATAGGCGTTTCGACGGGGTCGACGCCGGCGAACTTGATGCAGATCTCGCGGATGGCCGGCAGCCGCTTCATGATCTTCTCGCGGCCGAGGTGGGTCAGGTCGAGGTGGACGTACTCGTTCTCGAACCCGCGGCCCTGGTCGATCTCGGTCTGGATGGACCGGGAGACGATGTCGCGCGGGGCGAGCTCCATGGCCTTGGGCGCGTAATCGGCCATGAACCGCTTGCCCTGGTTGTTGAGGAGATACCCTCCCTCGCCGCGCGCCGCCTCGGTGATGAGGATGTTCTTGCCGTAGAGCGAGGTCGGATGGAATTGGATGAACTCCATGTCCTTGAGCGGCAGGCCGGCTTGGAAGGCGAGGCCGATCCCGCTCCCGAGCGTGGTATAGGCGTTCGTCGTCCGCAGGTAAAGGCGGCCGTAGCCGCCCACGGCGAAGACGACCGCCCGGGCCTGGATGGGCAGGAACTCGCCCCGGTCGTAGGCGTAGGCCACGACGCCGCAGCAGCGGCCGCGGTTGAGGACGAGCTTCGTGACCATGAATTCGTTGTAGAGCTTGACGTTGTTCTTGAGGGCCTGCTCGAAGAGCGTGTGGAGCATGACCTGGCCGGTGCGGTCGGCTGCGTAGCAGGTCCGGGGAAACCCGGCGCCGCCGAAGGGCCGCTGGGCGATCACGCCGCCCGGGAACCGGCTGAAGGGCACTCCCAGATGCTCGAGCTCGAGGACGGCCGGCACGGCCTCCCGGCACATGAGCTCGGCCGCGTCCTGGTCGGCCAGGAAATCGCTGCCCTTGATCGTGTCGTAGGCGTGGCGCTCCGGGTTGTCGTCGCGGCCGGCCGGGTTGTTTCCCAGCGCGGCGTTCACCCCGCCCTGGGCGGCCACGGAATGGGAGCGGATGGGATGGACCTTGGAGATGACGGCCGTCGAGAGCTTGGGGTCGGCGCTGAGCGCCGCCGAGAGGCCGGCCAGGCCGCTGCCGACGATCAGGATGTCGTGGCGGATCATGGCGAGGCCGACCCCTTCATGCCCCTGCGCCCTTCGCTTCGTGCACGCGCATGCGAACGCGCTTCGGGTTCCGCCGGAAGGAATCTCCGGAGGAAAAAAGCTCGTTGTTCTCCGGCGCAAAAGAAAGAAGCGGCGGGCTTGAATACGCTGGCCGACATCAGTAATCCCGGGTGAAATAGAGCACGAGCAAGCCGGCGCTGATGACGGTGCCCAGGATGGTGAAGATCCAGAACAGGAGCTTCTCGCGGCGCAGCCCCAGGTCGAGGATGACCGTCCGCAAGCCGTAGAGGGCGTGGTAAACGACGCTGACGATGAGCACCGCGTCGATAAGCGGGTTCGTGTGGAGGAAGAGCGCCCAGTCGGGCTTGACATTCTTGGTCATGAGGAAGAAGGACGTCAGGAACTTGACGCCCAGGAAGCCGATGAGCAATAAACCCGTCACGCGATGAAAGACCCAGACGAACATCTCGGTTTTCCCTTCGTGGATTCCATTCATACAGGAAAGGGTTTCCGCTTGTCAAGGTTCGCTCCCGGCCGCCGTGTGCTTCGCCTCCACAGTTTGATCGGAGACTGAACAGGTCCAGAAACATGGGAAACACCTGGGGTAATATGGTGGCACCATGTATTTACGGGCGACAACGACTTACGGCTCCCTAATCCCAGGTTCAGAGTACATCCGGTCCCTGGTCCGCCAGGGGACGATCTCCGCTGAAGCGGCCAAGAAGCTCCGCTGGATGGACCATTATGCCCGTCTTCGGAACGCCAGGCTCAGTTGCCGATACTTCGGCATCTCCCCCAAGACCTTCTACCGCTGGAAACGGAGGTTCGACCCTTATGACCTGACCACCCTGGAGGAAGAGAGCCGGCGACCCCGACATGTTCGACAGCCTCAGACGCCGTTGGAGGTCGTGGAGCGGATCCTGGAACTGCGGACCCGATATCCCCGCTGGGGCAAGAAGAAGTTGGTTGTCCTTCTGGGGCGGGAGGGGATCAAGGTCTCGGCCTCGACCGTCGGCCGGGTGATGAACCGGCTCAAAGCCCGCGGTGTTCTAGTCGAGCCCTTGAACGTGACCCAGGCCAAGCTGGCCCGGAGGCGCCGGAGGAAGCCCCGCTATGCCATAAGGAAGCCTAAGGACTATCGGATCGAGGCGCCCGGGGACCTGGTCGAAGTCGATACCGTTCAGATCAAGCTCCTGCCCAACGAGACCCGATATCAGTTCTCGGCACGGGATGTCGTCTGCCGTTTCGATGCGATCCGGGCTTATAAGCATCAGTCGAGCCTCAAGGCGGCCCACTTCCTCTCAAGGCCATCCAGATCGATGGCGGATCAGAGTTCAAGGACCAGTTCGAGATGGAATGCCAAGCCAAGAAGATCCCTCTCTTCGTCCTTCCGCCCAAGTCTCCCAAACTCAATGGGCACGTGGAGAGGTCGAATCGAACCCACGGGGAGGAGCTCTATGAGGTTTACGACGTCGACCTGGACCTTGAGGAGCATAACCCGGCAGCTGGCCGAGTGGGAGCACACCTATAACCGCATCCGGCCGCACGAGTCCCTTGATTACTTGACCCCTTACCAATATTATCGGCAGTGGAAACGCAACTCCAGACGGAAAGTGTTGCCCATGTAGTGGACCTGTTCACGTCCTTGACAGGTTCCCGCCCCTCCCTTTATAATCCCTCACGATGGAGGGAGGGGACGACCGCGAAAACTACGCGGCTTCAAAGGGGCTCAGCCAAAAAGGAAATGCTTGTCGAAATTATAAGAGAATCTCTTCGACTTTCCTGAGAACTTGGGCGTGTCTTTTTATGAAATAAAGAGGTTTTAAAATGGGACAACACTGCAGCAAATGTGGAAATCCTTTTTTAACACTATCAGGTGGTCCTTATAAAATCTGTCCTAAATGTGGAGGAAGGCTAACTGTAATACCCGGAACTAGAAAACAGTGGTTCATTTTAACTTTAGTTATAATAATAGTAATAACAACTATATTAATAGCAAACATCTTGTTTGAAAATAAAACTTCAGAAACAAAACTTGAATCTCGGACTCATATTCCCACTTCTCGACTCCGTTACGAATATAAAAATCTGACAACTTATGAAGTTGAATCCATGCTGAATAAACATGGGTTTTATGATTCAAGGTGGCACAAATCAAAGACGTTTAAAAACAAGTTTGAGAGAAAATATATTAATAGTGATCTGGTTGTCAATGACCATGCCACGGGGCTGATGTGGCAGCATGTGGCGTCTTCAGATAGGAAGACGTTTGATGATGCTCGAAATTGGATTGAGAATTTAAACCAGAAGGGATATGCAGGATACCATGACTGGCGACTACCAACCCTAGAGGAGGGGGCATCGCTGATTGAGAGCAGCAAAAAGAATTTTTACTTATACATCGACCCTCTCTTTATAGGAATTCAGGAGAATATGTGGACCGGTGATCAATATGGTCCATTCGATGCGTGGGTGGTTTACTTCGATGAAGGTAATATAGTCAGCATCCCTCTTTTCGACGACGCCTATGTTCGTGTAGTGCGTTCTGAGAATTGATAAGAAATTCTTTTTCTGCTGCGCCGCTTTGCAGACACGTTATTACCTCGGGAATCCCCTCCAATCATCATAAGAGAATACACAAGGGGGGTCTGGAACCTGTCAAGAAGGACTTGATTTGTGGGATAAAGCAGGAGAGCGTCAGGGGCGCCCGAGGAGGCGGAAATCAGACAAACATTTCCCCCCTGAAAACACTCACAAAATATAATCGACCTGGGGATCAGCGTCTAGAAGATATTCCTGGAAGGCGGCCCGGGGCGGCGGGGGCTTGTCGGCAATGAATATCAGCTTCATGTGGCTGATGATCCGGTCTACGACAACGTGCTCCGTGAGGAAGGCGACGACCTTCATCGTGCCACCGCACCGGAGGCAGACCATCGGGTCGATCTCGTAGACCTTCCGGATCATGGCCCCCAGCCCTTGGAGGGGACGCGCCGAAGCTTTTCCTCGACGATCCGGAGGGGAAAAGCCGTCAAGCTCGCCTTCCTGATTTTCCCTCGATGAGCATTGGCGTAGAGGCCATAGTTGCGGACCATGACCTGGCCCTTATCGGGAATATGAGAGGTGACCCGCGCGATGAACTCCAAATAACCCATCTTCTCGGTCTCGCGGGCGCCTTGGCCATATCGGTATCCCACCTTGCCCGCAGGCTCTACGAAAGAAAGGCGGTCCAGGGCCAAGAGCGGCCGGATCATATATTTGCCCACCCGCTCGGCCACCGGCTTGGTCGTGGCCCGAACCAAGCTATGGACTGAGAAGCCTGTGTGCCGCCAGGATAGAATCCTCTCTCGGTCCATTCCGGGATCAGCAACTCTTTGCGCACAAGATCGGACAACACCTCCCGAGCGAAAAGCTCCTCAAGCTGTAAGTCGTCGATTTGGGGGATCTTATGGAAGATCCCCGCCTCGTCCACCCCACCCTCGGTCACCAGGAAATGGAGGTGGGGTGAAGGTTTAAAATCGGCCGGGCGGCCGAGTTCATCATGACCAACGGCCGCCGCCGTGTGCTTCGCCTCCACAGTTTGATCGGAGACTTGACACCGAGCCGGTTCGCGGATAAATATGCATTGAATCAAAGCCAAATAACTTCACTTTTGGCTGGACCAGTTTTCGGGTGAGGGTCCGGCGATTGAAAATATCGCTCGAGGGCTGGTACCATATTAGGGGGCAGGTCAGCGAGCACTTCAATACTCGAAAGCCCTTTTGGCCGAAGCAATTAGTAGACCGAACAGAACCCTAAGGAGCCTGAAATGAAACGCATACGAAATGCAATCGTTGCGGTTGTCGTTCTTATAGCTCTCGCTGCAATCGGCTTTTGGTTGAAGGGAGTGTTTGGCCCTAAGCCACAGGAATCAACAAAAGCCCAAAAGAAGGTCGAAACCAAACAAATTATCACAAGCGAGGATCTCATCGCCAAAGCGCTGGCGGCAAAGGAGATCGATTATGAAACTTCTTTGCTCTATCGTACGTATGCGGTATTCAGTGATCCCCGTTTGCCCGAGAAGTATAAAAGGGATGTCATAGACCTGGATGCCGCTACGGTCATTTTTGCAGAGGTCAAGGCAAAAAGGGATCAGCTGAGCCAATCTGCGCTCAAAGAACTGGCACCCTTCATGGCGCGCCCCAACGATCCCATCAGCATCTTCAATAAACCCCAATCGGGATATGTTGATTTCGCCGCTGCGGTTCCGGCTTTATGGGCGGATGAAGGTTGGAGTTCGGAGACAGCGGTTGGGGGCAAAGTCAGAATCTGGACGCGACGCGATCCAAGAAACGCCTCGTTGACCTATGCCGGCAGGGTAGAAGCGATCTGGCCGCTTCTTATCAACCTTATTAATGAACCGTTGCCGGATAAGCCAGGAGACCCGTCGTCACTCATAAACCCTGACCAAGCCATTGATATTTATGTTGTGCCTCTGGGCGGGAGGAATCCCCGTATGCGGGACTGCCTGCGCAACCGATCGACCAAAGGATGCACTTTCATTGGAGCATCTGGATGGGCTATCCCATGCGATCCGGAAGATTTTCTGTCTTCGAGCGGATATGTTGTCATCGATTCCTCCGCCAGCGGCAGCTCCCTTAACGGGACCCTTGCTCATGAACTGTTCCACGTGAGCCAATTCAGCTATGACCGAATGGAAAACAGTTGGCTGATGGAAGCAACGGCTACCTGGGCGGAATTCCGGGTCTTGCAGATGTTGGGAGATGATCTGGGGGATGTGCATAGGACTCTTCCGTACTTTTTCAATGCGCTCAATCAGCCCCTGGACAGCAAAGGAGAGTCCATCCAAGCATATTCAGGAGTGAGGATACAACAATACGGCTCATATCTTTTTTTTCTCTTTGCCCAGATGGAAAGAAACGACGGTATTGTTCGTCAGGTCTGGGAGTCCGCAAGGACGAAAGACGGCATTAAGGCCGTCGATGCAGTCTTTTCACTCAAGGACAACTTCCGAGAATTTGCTCTCCGCAACTGGAACTTTGAGCCGGTGAGTCCGACCTATTCGCAGCCTGACCCGGAATTTCCCGATCTTAGCCCTTCACTCACAAAAGAAATCGAGCTTTCAAAAGACAAAAAAGAGACAATCGACGAACCTATTCAGCGTCTCGCTGCCCGTTACTACTATGTCGGTGTCCCTGTCGGCGAGGGCATTCACAAGATAACAGTTGTTCTCGAGGACATAATCAGCAGACCTGGAGCCGGCGTGGATGCCATTGTCACGATCGAAGGGAGAAGTGCGGAGGTGCGCCACTGGAGCAGCGAGTCCAAGATTACCTTCTGCCTGGACAAGGCTGATGAGAGACTTGTCAACCTGACGCTTATTGTAAGCAATGGAAGCGAATCAACCCTCGACGGCAAGATTGAAATCGATCCTTCTTCCGAGCCATGCAGTGAATGGTCCGGCACGATTACCTTTACCCGAGACGTCGACGGCAAACACAGCATAGACAATAATACTATTAAATTGGCTTTCAAGGAGCGAGTCCGTATCATCGTCGACTTTGAAAAGAACAAAGAGACTGCATTTGATTATGAAATGCAATCTCTCTCCGGTTCCTATAACCTGATAGAATATCGCTACTCATCAACAACTGAAGGATGCGTTACCGAGCAGGCAGATTTTGGCGGTTCCGGCCTTATGGAGAAGGTGCCCGAGGGGGAATCCGTTCCCCATGTGCCCGGCAAGGCATTTGCGCACGTATCTCTGGCCGTCGATGCAGAGGATACCTACCAGATATACATTGACATCCACTTGCTCCCGCCAACCGGGGGCCTCGTGACATTCCGCGACATTGATTACGAAAACGGCAAGCCTGTTTGCAGAGAAAGTGAACGCCATCCCATGCCTCAATACTGGTTAGAGGAAAGAGTGTATCATGTCAAAGGTCATATAGGAACTTGTGATTATCGCGGCTTAATGAGCGGCGCTTTCATTATCACGGGAAAAGCTTCGAAAGACGGTATCTTCGGATCGAGGACATTCAGGGGTGACGGATCTGAGGGAACGCATGATTCTGAAAACTTCTATGCTGCCACCGGCATTGATACCCTTTTAAGCCATCTTGGAATCCCCTCAACGGTTACGGTGAGTTTCGAATTAACCCGGAAGAAGAAAGAGAATAACTAGGCAATAGAAGACGGGGTCGCGTCTACACTTTCCACTATTCATAAGTGCTTGACAAATAGGAGCCCCGGAAAATCCTGGGACACAAATGATCGGCGAGGTTTATTTCGAGGCAGAAAGTTGGCCGATTAAAAAAGTGGAAAGTGTAGACGCGACCCCTTCTTGCGGCGCTTGAGATTCGCGAGGACGTCCTTGACGCGCTGGTCCTGGTCGCGGCGGCAGACGAGCAGGGCGTCGCCCGTCTCGACGACGATGAGATTATCGACGCCGATCAGGGCCGTGAACCGGCCCGGGTTGTAAATGAGGTTCCCCGAGGCATCCAGGGCCAGGATCTCGCCGCGCGCGGTATTGCCCCGCTCGTCGCGGGGCCAGACGTCGAGGAGCGACGACCAGGCGCCGACGTCCGACCAGCCGAAACGGGCCGGAAGGACGAGCACGCCGGAAGCCTTCTCCATAAGGGCGTAGTCGATGGATTTTGCCGGCATCGTCTTGAACGCGGCGTTCGCCGCCCGACGGTCATCCTTCCGGAGAGCGGCGAGCATTCTGTCCCAGCCGGGGGCGTACTCCGGAGAATGCCTTTTCAGCTTCCCGGCGAAGACGTCCGCCCGCCAGATGAACATGCCCGAGTTCCAGGTGTAGGTCCCGGCGCGGACGAACCGGCGGGCTCTTTCGAGCGGCGGCTTTTCCTCGAAAGACCGGACTTCATGATAAGGGAAGCCATTGACCCGGCCCGCGGGTTTGGCCGCGGCTTTTATATAGCCGTAGCCCGTGGAGGGAAACGTGGGAGGGATGCCGAAGGTGACCAGGACTCCTCGCTCGGCCGCGGCCCGGCACCCGGCCTCGAGCTGTCTCCGGAAGAGATCGGCCGGCCGGATGAGGTGGTCCGAGGGTAGGACGACGACGACCGCCTCGGGATTGTCCAGGTGGATGCGCGCCGTGGCCAGGACGAGCGATGGCGCCGTGTTCCGGCCCTCGGGCTCGACAAGGAGGTTCCGGGCCGGGAATCCCGGGAGCAGCCGGCGGATCGTCCGGGTCTTGGCCGCATCGGCCACGGTGAAAATCTTCCGCGCCGGAACGAGCGGAAGGAGCCGCTCCACGGTCTCCTCCAGCATGGACCTTTCGCCCGCGATGGGCAGAAACTGCTTGGGCCGGCTTCCGCGGCTGAGCGGCCAGAAACGCGTGCCGCTCCCGCCGGCCATGACAACCACGCGGATGTCGAGTTTCATGCTCCGCCGCCGTTCAGCCCCTTGATGACCGCCTCGACCTCCGCCTTGACCTCTTTCTGGATGGCGGCCAAAGCCTCCGGCGTCTCGGCCTCGAAGCGCATGACGAGCACCGCCTGGGTGTTCGAGGCCCGCACCAGGGCCCAGCCGCCGGGCAACTCGGCCCGGACGCCGTCGATGTCGACGACCGGGTAGCGGCCGGCGAGCGCCCGCCTCACCTCGTCCACGATCTTGAACTTGACCTCGTCCGAGGCGTAGACCCGGATCTCTGGGGTGCTGTAGGTGACCGGCAGGTCGGACAGGAGCTCCGAAAGACTGCGCCGCGTCCGGGACAGGATCTCGAGCAGCCGGCCCGAGGCGTAGATGGCGTCGTCGAACCCGAAGTAGCGGTCGGCGAAAAAAATGTGCCCGCTCATCTCGCCGGCCAGGGCCGCCCGCTCCTCCTTGATCTTCTTCTTGATCAGGGAGTGGCCCGTCTTCCACATGATCGGACGTCCGCCGAGCCTGGCCACCTCCTCGAAGAGGAGCTTGCTCGACTTGACCTCGGCGATGACCGCCGCCCCGGGCTGCCTCGACAGGATGTCGCGGGCGAAGAGGATCATGAGCTGGTCGCCCCAGAGGATTTTCCCCCTGTCGTCCACGACGCCGATGCGGTCGGCGTCGCCGTCGAAGGCGATGCCGGCCTCGGCGCCCGTTTCGGCCACTTTGCGGATGAGGTGCTGCATGGCCTCGGGCAGGGTCGGGTCGGGATGATGGTTGGGGAATCGGCCGTCCATGTCGCAGAAGAGGGGGATGACTTCGGCGCCCAGCTTCTCAAAGATCGGGACGGCCACGACACCTCCCGTCCCGTTGCCGGCGTCCACGACGACCTTGAGCGGCCGCTCGAGCTTGAGGTTCCCCAGAAGATGAGCCTGATACTCGGGCACGACGTCGAGCGTCGAGCGCCGGCCCGGGCGGTCCTCGACGAAATCGCCGCTCCGGACGATCCCGCCGATTTCCTGGATCATGGGGCCGAAGACGGCCTCCTCGCCCAGCATGACCTTGAAGCCGTTGTACTCGGGCGGGTTGTGGGAGCCCGTGATCATGACCCCCGCTTCCTTCCTGTTGTTGAAGATGGCGAAGTAGAGCAGGGGCGTGGGGACGACGCCCAGGTCCACGACGTCGCAGCCCGTGGACAGGAGCCCGCGGGCCAGCGCCACGAAATAGGAGGGCGAGCTCAGGCGCACGTCCCGGCCCACCGCGACCTCACGGGCGTTGTGCCGCCGGAAATAGGTGCCCAGCCCCCGGCCCAGGGCCTCGACGACCCCGGGCGTCAGGTCCTTATCCACGATGCCCCGGATATCGTATTCCCTGAAAATGGCGGGATTGACGTTCACGGTTCCCCCTTCCTATCCTATCGATCCCTGGCCGTTCCTCAGAACATCTCGGTCCGCCACAGGTCGTGGAGATGGACGACACCCTCCACGCGACCCCGGGCGTCCCGGACTACGAGCGAAGTGATTTTCCGCTCCTCCATGAGATTCAAGGCCTTGGTGGCCAGCTCGTTGCGGTCGATGACCACGGGGTTGCGGGTCATTCCCTTCTCCGCCGTCAGGCGCATGGCCCGCGCGCCGTGCTTCTGCAGCAGGCGGCGCAGGTCGCCGTCGGTGATGACGCCCTGGAGCGCGCCCCGGTAGTCGAGGACGCAGGTCATCCCCAGCTTCTTGGACGACATGACCTCCACGGCCCGGCTCATGAGGGTCGTCGCTTGGACTCGCGGGATGTCCTTGCCCCGGTGCATGATCGACTCGACGCGCAGCAGCTTCTTGCCAAGCGCGCCGCGCGGGTGAACCGAGGCGAAGTCCTTCTCGCTGAAGCCCTTGACCTTCATCAAGGCCACGGCCAGGGCGTCGCCCACGGCCAGGGCGGCCGTGGAACTCGCCGTGGGCACGAGGCCCGAGGGCTCCGCCTCTCTTTCCACGCGGGCGTCGAGGACGATGTCGCTGTAGAGGGCGATCTTCGCCTGCGGGTGTCCTGTGATGGTGATGAGCTTGACGCCGATGCGCTTGATGAAGTCGAGGAGCCCCACGATCTCGCGCGTCTCGCCGCTGTAGGAGACGGCCAGGACGACGTCGTTCCTGAGGATCATGCCCAGGTCGCCGTGCCCCGCCTCGGCCGGATGGACGAAGAGGGCCGGCGTCCCGCACGAGGCCAGGGTGGCCGCGATCTTGCGGCCGACCAATCCGGACTTGCCCATGCCCGTGACGATAATGCGCGCCCGCGAGAGGGCCAGAAGCTTGACCGCCCGGGCGAAGCTCTCGTCGACCTTCGGGGCCAGCTCCGCAAGCGCATCGGACTCGATCTCGAGGACCCGGCGGCCGATGGCGATGATTTCCTTGTTGGTCATGGAGACTCCGTATCCGTGACGGCCCGGCGGACGGCGAGGAGGGTCCCGAGCAGCTTCTCGAGGTCCCCGAGGCGCAGGGAATTCCTTCCGTCCGAGAGCGCCCTCTCCGGCGCCTCGTGAACCTCGATGAACAGGCCATCGACGCCGGCGCTCACGCCGGCCTTGGCCAGGAGCGGTATGAACTCCGCGTCGCCGCCCGAGGCGTCACCCAGGCCTCCCGGACGCTGGACGCTGTGGGAGGCGTCGAGGACCACGGGGAAACCCAGGGACTTGAGGATGGGGATCGACCGTATGTCCATCACCAAATCATGATAGCCGAAGGACGTGCCCCGCTCCGTGAGCAGGATCCGGTCGTTGCCCCGGCTCAGGACCTTGTCCACGGCGTGGCGCATGTCGCCGGGCGCGAGAAACTGGCCCTTCTTCAGGTTGAGGGGCTTTCCCGTCCGGGCCGCGGCCACCACCAGGTCGGTCTGGCGGCAGAGGAAGGCGGGAATCTGGAGGACGTCCAGGACCTCGGCCGCCCGGGCGACCTGGCCGGCCTCGTGGACGTCGGACAGCACCGGTACGGAGAACTCTCCCTTGACCGCCTCGAGGATCTTGAGGCCTTCCTCAAGCCCCGGGCCGCGGTAGGAGCGGAGCGAGGAGCGG
This sequence comes from uncultured Eubacteriales bacterium, assembly GCA_964521765.1. Lineage (GTDB taxonomy): Bacteria > Acidobacteriota > Aminicenantia > Aminicenantales > JAFGAV01 > JAFGAV01. The sequence goes on along the minus strand of CAZFTV010000002.1, from coordinate 17,316 downwards.
TTGGCCTTGTCGAAGGAGGCCTTGAAAACGAAGGGCACTCCGAGCTTCCGCGAGATCGCGGCGAGCTCGGAGGCGATCAGCCGAGCATGGTCGCGGCTCTCGATGACGCAGGGGCCGGCGATGAGAAACAGCGGGTTCCGGCCGCCGGCCTTAACCGCGGGTCCGAGGACGACTTCTCTTGAGACGATGGGCATGACTCGCTCCGATGAAATCCTTAAACAGCGGATGGGGTTCGAGCGGCTTGGACTGGAACTCGGGATGGAACTGGCATCCCAGGAACCAGGGGTGGTCCCGAAGCTCGACGATCTCCACGAGGTCGTGCTCGGGGTTGACGCCCGAGATGACCAGGCCGGCCGACTCCAGGCGCCGCCGGAAGGCGGGGTTGAATTCATAACGATGGCGGTGGCGCTCCAATATCCTATATTTCTTATAGGCTTTATAGGCTATAGATCCCCTGCTGAGCAGGCAGTCGTAGCCGCCCAGGCGCATCGTTCCGCCCATGTCCTTGACTCCCTTGATTTCCCGCCACATGAAAAAGATCTTGTGCTGCGTCTCGGCGTCGAACTCGGTGGAGTTCGCCCCGCGCAGGCCGGCCGTGTTCCGGGCGAACTCGACCGTGGCGCACTGCATTCCCAGGCAGATTCCGAAGTAGGGGACCTTGTTCCGCCGGGCGTAGGTTACGGCTTTGATCTTTCCTTCGATGCCGCGGACTCCGAACCCTCCGGGCACGAGGATGCCGTCGGCCTGGCCCAGGATCTTCTCCGGCCTTCCCTTCTCGAGGTCCTCGGCCTCGACCCAGGCGATATTCAGGCGCAGCTTGTGCGCGGCCGCTCCGTGGAGGAGAGCCTGGCGCAGGCTGATGTAGGAATCGTGAAGTCCGGCGTACTTCCCCACGAGCGCGATGTTCACCTCCCCGCACGGGTTCTTCATGGTGTTGAGGAATGCCCGCCAGCGGGCGAAGTTGCGAGCCCCGGCCTTGAGGCCGAGCTGCTTGAGGATGAATTTGTCCAGCCCCTCCGCGGCGAAGACCAGGGGGATCTCGTAGATGTTCTCCACGTCCTTGGCGGTGATGACCGCTTCCAGCGGCACGTTGGTGAACAGCGCGATCTTTCTCTTGATATCAATGCTCAGGAAACGATCGGTCCGGCACAGGAGAAGGTCGGGCTGGATGCCGATGGCCCTCAATTCCTTTACGCTGTGCTGTGTGGGCTTGGTCTTGAGCTCGCCCGAGGAGGGGATGTAAGGGACGAGGGTCAGGTGGACGAAGAGCGTATTCTCCGGGCCGTGCTCGAGCCGCATCTGCCGGATGGCTTCCAGGAAGGGCAGGCTTTCGATGTCGCCCACCGTGCCCCCGATCTCGACGATGACGATGTCGTTCGAGTCGGCCGCGGTGCTTATCGATTTCCTGATCTCGTCGGTCACGTGGGGGATGACCTGGACGGTCTTGCCCAGAAAGTCGCCCGTCCTCTCCCGGCGCAGAATGGATTCGTAGATCCGGCCGGCCGTCCAGTTGTTCGCCCGCGACGTCCGGGCGGAAGTGAACCTTTCATAATGTCCCAGGTCGAGGTCGGTCTCCGCGCCGTCCGCGGTGACGTAGACTTCCCCGTGCTGGAAGGGGCTCATCGTGCCCGGGTCGATGTTCAGGTAGGGGTCGCACTTCACCAGCGTGATGCGCAGCCCGTGGCTCTCGAGGAGCATGCCGATCGAAGAGGCGGCGACCCCCTTGCCCAGTCCCGAAACAACGCCTCCCGTGACAAAAATATACTTGGTCTTCATTTTCGGCTTTTGAGCAGGTTTTCGACCTTGATTATATCCTCGGGAGAATCCACGCTCAAGGACGGGCCGTCGCATTCAACCATTTTTATCTTGAACCCGTTTTCCAGGACACGGAGCTGCTCGAGCTTCTCCACTTTCTCCAATCCCGTGGCGGGCATCCGGCTAAGGCCCAGCAAAAAGTCCCGCCGGTAGCCGTACATCCCGATGTGCTTGAAAAAATCCCCCGTCGCCCCGAACGGAATCGGAAACCGCGAAAAATAGAGGGCGAACCCGCGGACATCGACGACGACCTTGACCGTGTTCCTGTCCAGGACATCCTCGCGTCCCGCCCGCGTCATGAGAGAAGCCATGGTCACGGAGTCGTCCTGGAGGGCGGAGACCAGCCCGTCGATCATCTCGGGCCTGAGAAGCGGTTCGTCGCCCTGGATGTTGACGACGATCGGAACATCGAGACCGGCGGCCGTTTCGGCCACCCGGTCCGTCCCCGAGGCGTGGTCGGGCGAAGTCATGACGGCTTCCGCGCCGAAAAGCCCGGCCTGCTCGAAGATCCGCGCGTCGTCCGTGGCGATGATCACCCGCTCGAGCGAGCCCGCTTTCGCCGCCGCCTCGTAAACCCACTGCAGCATCGGCCGGCCCAGGATGAGAGCCAGGGGTTTGCCCGGGAACCGGGTGGATGCATAGCGCGCGGGGATGACGCCTACGGCTTTTTTCAATTGTCGTCCCCGCTGTTTTTCAAACTCTTGATCCCGGACGTCTCCGTCGTCTGGCAGGTCGCTTCGAGATAGGCCCCGTCTTCGACGATAAGGCGGGGCGTGGTGATGGTGCCGATGACCCTGCCCTTGCCGTGAATCTCCACCAGGTCCTGGGCTTGGATCGTGCCCTTGATTTCGCCGTTGACGACCACCTGTCCAGCCCGGACATCGGCTTCCACCCGGCCGCTGTCGCCGACGATGAGCATCGTCTCCGAATTGATCTTGCCCTTGAAATTCCCGTCGATTCGGAACGACCCCCGAAAATTCAGCTCGCCGATGAATTCCGAATCCTTGTCGAAAAACCCCGAAATCTTCCCTTCGTCCATTTCGCTTTTGCGATCTTTCATGAACGCACTCCTTTTATGAGTTCATAGATTCGGTTGAGTTCGTCGAGAGAAAAATAATACACCCGTAGGTGGCCCCGCCGGCGGCTGCCGGCGATTTCCACCTTCGTCCCCAGGACACGGACCAGGCTCTCCTGCAAGGCTCTCAGCTCCGGGTCGATGCCGCTTTTTTTTCTCGCGGGAGACTTTTTTCTTCCGCCCTGGACACGGGCTTCCACTTCCCTGACGGAAAGGCTGCCGGCGACGATCTGCCGGGCCAGCTGCAGCTGTTGGCCCGGGTCGTCGAGGGGCAACAGGGCGCGGGCATGGCCCATGGACAGCTTGTTCATAGCCAGCATCTCCTGGACTTCTTCGGGCAGCCTGATAAGCCTGAGGAAATTGGCCACCGTACTCCGGTCCATCCCGACCTTGTCCGCCAGCTCCTGCTGGGTCAAGCCGAGCTCTTTCACGAGCTGCTCATAGGCCTGGGCGATTTCGATTGGGTTGAGGTCTTCCCGCTGGAGGTTCTCAACCAGCGATATCTCGACCTGCTGGGCCTTGGGCACGTTGCGGATCAGCACCGGCACCTTCGGCAGGCCGGCGCGTTGAGCCGCCCTGAAGCGCCGCTCGCCGATGATGATTTTGTAATGATCGCCCTCGGGGACGACGACGATCGGCTGTAGGACTCCGGATGTCTTGATCGACCGGGCGAGATCCTGGATGGCCGCTTCGTCGAAATTCTTGCGAGGCTGCAGGGGATTCGGCCTGACCTGGCCGATGGGAACGTCCGCCAACCTCTCGTCTTTCAGGATGCCGAATTCCTCCGGAACGAAAGCTCTTATGCCCTTCCCCAAAGCTTGTTTTTTCATTTCTTCTCCAGAAGCTCCCGGGCCAGGTCGAGGTATCCGTCGGCCCCCTTGGACTTGATATCGTAGATGATGATCGGTTTCCCGAAAGAAGGCGCTTCCGCCAGCCTGACCGTGCGGGGAATGATCGAGCTGAAAATCAAGGGTCCGAGGGTCTTGCGCACTTCCTCAACCACCTGCTTGGATAGGTTCGTGCGTTCGTCATACATCGTCAGCACGATCCCCTCGATGTGTAGATCGGGGTTGAAAAACGTCCGAACCTCGTCCAGCGTCAGGAGCAAGTCCGGTATTCCTTCCATGCAAAAAAACTCACACTGGACGGGAATCAGGATCGAATCGGCCGCCGCCAGGGCGTTAATGGTTAGAAATCCGAGCGAGGGTGGGCAATCGATAAGGATGAAATTGAAGCTCTTTTTAATGGGCTCCAAGGCGGCCTTCAGCTTTTTCTCCCTCTTCTCCTGGGAATAGAGCTCGGCCTCGATTCCGGCGAGCTCAGGGGAGCAGGGGCACAGGTACAGGTTGTTCATTTCCGTCCCCTGGACACAGTCCATGATGCCGGCGCCGTCCATCATGGCCTGATAAATGCCCATTTTCGCTTCCCGCTTGGACTTGCCTAACCCGACCGTGGCCATGCCCTGGGGGTCAAAATCCACGAGAAGAACCCTCTGCTGCTTCAAGGCCAGGGCGGCGCCAAGGTTGATGGCGGTGGTCGTTTTACCCACCCCGCCCTTCTGATTAGCGACGGCTATGACTCTGCCCATGGCTCAGTGTTCCACGTGAAACATCAGGACCCGCCCCGGGCTTTTTTCCTTAAGTTGAGATGGGCAAATACATTCATAACCGCGGCGGGCGTCATTCCCGGTATCCTTTTGACCTCGCCCAGGGTATCAGGCCGGGCTTTGTCAAGTTTCTCGACCGCTTCGCGGGACAGGCCGGAAACAGCCTGATAATCCATGTTTTCAGGGATCTTCATTCTATCGAGGCGCATCATCTGGTCGATTTCCCTCTCCTGCTTGCGGATATACCCTTCATACTTGACTTCGGACTCTATGAACCTGACCTCATCATCCGAAAGGGTCTCCTCGAATTTCCCATATTCTAGCACACCCCGCCAGGACATTTCAGGCTTTTTCAGCATGGTTCTTAGTGAGATCTTATCCCCAGTCGGAGATGCCGTTTTCGCATTCCCCAGGAAAGAAAGGGCGTTGTGAACCCTAGCTTTTTTCTCTTGAAAAGCCTGAAATGTCTTCTCGTCTATCAAGCCCAGTTGCCGGCCGTAAGGCATGAGCCTGAAGTCGGCGTTGTCGATGCGGAGCAGAAGCCGGTATTCCGCCCGGGAAGTGAACAGCCGGTACGGCTCCTCGACACCCCTCGAGACCAGGTCGTCTATTAAAACGCCCACATACGCTTCGCTTCTTTCAAGAATGAAAGCTTTCTTTCCCCGGATTTTCAGCGAGGCGTTGATCCCGGCCATCAATCCCTGGGCCGCCGCTTCCTCATACCCTGAAGTGCCGTTAATCTGTCCGGCCAGATACAGGCTCCGGACAGCCTGGGTTTCCAGGGTCCGGAGAAGCTGTGTTGGCAGGACGGCGTCATATTCGATGCCGTAAGCCGGCCTGAGCACGCGGGCCTGGTCGAGGCCGGGAATGGCTTTCAGGATTTCGAGCTGGACTTCGAGGGGGAGGCTCGAGGAAAGGCCGTTGACGTAGATCTCATTCGTGTCCAGCCCCTCCGGCTCGAGATAAAACTGGTGCCTTTCATGATGGCCGAATTTCACGACCTTGTCCTCGATCGAGGGACAGTACCGCACCCCGGTGCCTAGAATTTTTCCGCTGTAGAGCGGCGATTTATCCAGGTTTTTCCTGATCACCTCGTGCGCTTTGCCCGTGGTGTAACCGATATAGCAAACGACCTTATTTTCGAGCCGCCGCCCGGTCCTGTACGAAAAAGGCACGGGCGGCTCGTCGCCGACCTGGGGCTCAAACGCGCTCCAGTCGATGGTCCGGGCATCCAGCCTCATGGGTGTCCCGGTTTTCAATCGAAACATCCTGAGCCCGGCCTTTTTTAAATCCTCCGCCAGCTCGCGGGAGCAGGGCTCGTTGGCCCGGCCTGCGGCATAACTTGTCAGGCCAAGATGAATGAGCCCGTTGAGGAATGTGCCGGGCGTCAGAATAACCGCCCCGGCTCTGATTTCATGGCCGTCTAGCATCCGGACGCCTTCCGCGCGGCCGCCCCGGATCATGATCTCGGACGCGATCCCCTGCATCAAAGCCAGATTGGGCATTTTTTCCAGCCAGGCTTTCATGACCTGCCGGTATCGGGCCTTGTCGCATTGCGCCCTGGGCGCCTGCACGGCCCCGCCCCGGCTGCGGTTGAGCATCTTGAACTGGAGGCCGGTCTCGTCGGCCAGGAGGCCCATGATCCCCCCCAGGGCGTCGATTTCCCTGACGAGATGGCCCTTGGCCAGTCCCCCGATGGCGGGGTTGCACGACATCTGGGCTATATTTTCAAGCTGGATCGTGAGAAGGCAGGAGGTCAAGCCCATCGATGCCGCGGCCGCCGCGGCCTCGCAGCCGGCATGGCCGCCGCCGACAACAACGACATCGAACTGGTCTGGCATGGCCGCAGCTTCTATTTCCCCACGCAGAAGCGCGCGAAAACAGCGTCGAGGACCTCGTCCGAGGCGACCTCTCCGGTCAGTTGCCCGATCAGGTTGAGAGCCGAGCGGACCTCCTCGGCGTAATATTCCTCCGAAAAGCCGCCGTCCAAACGCTCCTGGGCAGCGCCCAGGGCCCGCGCAATCTCCTCGAGCAAGATCTTCTGCCTGAGATGCAGCACGACGTCCTCAGCCATTTTCTCTTCCGGAGAAAAAATCTTGAGCATGAGCTCCTTCAATTCCTCAATGCGCGACCCCAGGAGAGCCGAGACGTCGAGATGCGGCGCTCCGGGCAAAAGGGACAGGATTCCCGGGCGGTCGATTTTTCTGGGAAGGTCATTCTTGTTGAAGATCAGTATCAATTTCCTTCCCTTGAACCCGGAGACGAACCGCCTGTCCTCCTCAGTTTCCGGCTGGGAAGCGTCAAGAATAAGGAGGATGCCTTGGGCTTCATCGGCCAGTGCTCGTCCCCGCTTGATTCCCTCTCCCTCAACAGGGTCCCTCGCGCTTCCCAGTCCGGCCATATCGGTCAGGACGAAATTCATTCCGCCGTGCATCAGTCGTTCCGAAAGATAATCCCGGGTCGTCCCCGGGAAGGGAGTGACGATAGCCCTTTCCCGGCCCAGGAGCGCGTTGAACAGAGTGGACTTTCCCACGTTCGGCCGGCCGGCGATGGCCACGCGGACTCCTTCCGAGAGAACGCGGCCCGTCTCATAACTCGCCGCAAGCTTCTCCGTCGTTTCCCTGCACCCGAGAATCCGTTCCCTGATCGCGAATGCGGTTTCGGCCTCTCCTCCTTCGGAGAATTCGATTCCGGCTTCGATGAGTCCCATGAGCTCGATGAGGCTCTCTCTCAACAGCGCGATATTCCGCGAAAGGCCGCCCCGGACCTGGCCGATCGACACCCGGGCTTGTTCGAGCGTCGCGGATTGAACCAGGGACTGGACGGCCTCGGCCTGCAGGATATCGATTCTTCCCCGGAGATACGCCCTGAGAGTGAATTCCCCCGGCAGGGCGGGCTTGGCCCCGGCCATGACCCCGAGCCGCACAACTTCCTCAAGGACGGCGGGGCTTCCGTGGCAGCTGATCTCGATGACATCTTCCCGGGTGTAGGAGCGGGGAGCGGGAAAATAGACGATGAACGCTTCGTCCAGAACCTGGCCGGTCTCCCGGTTGACGACGTGCCCGAAGACAGCGGCTCGTTCCGGAAAAGCGGCAATTTTCTTTGCGGGAACGAACAATTTGCAGGCGACCGCCAGCGATTCCGGGCCGCTCATCCTGAGAACGCCGAGGCCTCCAAACCCGGGGGGGGTGGAGACGGCGATAATCGTGTCCTGGAGCCTGGCCTTGTTCATACGGCTATTTTACCAAAAGGCCTTCTCCCATTCATCGCGCGCGATTCACCCGTGAGAAAGGCCTGTCCGGAGGCGCCCGCATCGGCCGGGCGAGCGTTCAGTCAATTAAACTCAAGAGGGGTAGGAGTCCGGCGGAAAGGAACTACGACCTGCTCGGCGGCCTCTGGTTGCGATCGGCGATGAAGATTTTCACTTTTTTCAGAAACCCGTCGCCCAGGCTCTCGCTGGCGAGGCCGGGGAACTGGTTGATGGCGATATG
>CAZFTV010000002.1:0-9319 GCA_964521765.1 uncultured Eubacteriales bacterium | reverse complement strand
CCGCTCATAGGGGTTCATCAAATCCAGGATCTCTTCCCGTCCTGAATCCCTGACCGCGCGCCCGACCTCCTGGGCCAGGTCCTTGAGCTGCTTCTCCTTCCTCTTCCGGAAAAATTCGCAGTCCACCTGGACCTTCTGGTCGGAGATTTTGTTGAGGACGTGCTGCAAGGCCAGGAGCAGCGCCCCGTCCTTCCATAAGAGAAGCTGCTTGTCGTTGCCGTTGAAAATCACGTAGAGATGGTCGGGCTTCTGCCTGACCTGGAAACCGATCTCCAGGGGGAAGACGGGCAGGAGGGCGTTGAGGAAACGCGTGACGGCGCTTTCCTCCGGAGCTTCCTTGGGCCAGGCGTTGATGACGATTTCCCGCCCCTTGATGCCGAAGAGCTTGGTCTTCTCGGTGACGATCTCGTAATTGAGCTGCGTCCGGGGGAGCTTCAGAACATGCTCGGCATGAGCGATGGCGTCTTCGAGGTTCTTGCCCTTGAACTCCGGGCGTTCATTTTTTTCTTCTGTTTTCATTTTCTTCTCTTTTTTTCCTGGCCTGAAGACGGTTCATGATGTGCTGCTGAACGATTTGAAGCACGTTGCTGGTCAGCCAGTACAGCACCAGCCCGCTGGGAAAGCCGAGGAAGAAAAAGGTCATAATCACGGGCATGATGAGCATCATCCGCGCCTGGGAGGAGTCGGCTCCCGTGGGCGTCATCTTCTGGCTGATGAACTGGGTGATGCCCATCAGGATGGGAGTCACGAGGATCGGGTCCTTGACCGACAGGTCCTTGAGCCAGAAGACGAAGGGGCTATGCCGGAGATCGATGGACGCGCTCAACAGGCTGAAGATCGCCCAGAACACCGGAAGCTGAATGAGAAGGGGCAGGCAGCCGCCGGCCGGGTTGACGCCGTGCTCCTTGTAGAGCTTCATCATTTCCTCGTTCATCTGCCGCCGCATGGCGATGTCCGACTTGTGCTTCTTGTACTTGGCCCGGAGCGCCTTGATCTTGGGCTGGATCTCCTGCATCTTGGCCATGGACTTGGTGCTGGAATAAGTCAGGGGGAAGAACAGGATCTTCAGGATGATCGTCAGAATGATGATGACCAGTCCCCAGTTGGGGATGACCCGGTAGATGGCCCGGATGAGGACAATCAGGATCTCGACGATGCCGCCGAAGAACCCCAGCTGGATGAGCTTCTTGGTCGTTCCGGCCGGGTCGAGGACCTTGACCCGGCCGATTTCCTTGGGGCCGACGTAAGCCGACGCCGCGCCCGAGGTCGCCAGGTAGTATCGCGGGACGTTGTTGACAAGCTCCTGCTGGAAGACCGCCGTGCCCTGGCCTGTCGGTATGAGGAACAGGGCGGTGAAATACGTTTCCTCGTAGCCGGCCCAGCGGACATACGGCCGGATGCTCTGGTCCAGCTTGAACTTCTGCTCATTCATGCGGAAGGCTTTGCCCGCGGAAAAAGCAACGAGGCCGCGATTGGAGAGCCCGCGCTGGCGCTTCGCGGCCAGTGAGGAGGGCCCAAGTCCCGGGCCCCACAGAACCCGGCAGTCCCGCTCGATGCCGTTCAACTTGACGCTGATGAAGACGTCGAAGTCGTAGCCGTCGCCGTTGAAGACGAATTTCTTCTCGACGAAGAGCCCGGATTCGTCGAGGTAGGTGAACTTGAGCTCGGCGCGGCCGCCCGGCTTGATGTTGAACGACGACGCCGAAGGTTCGAAGAGCGCATCGGCGTTGATCTTCTCGTTGAGCTGCGCCTCGCCTTCCCTGCGGTTGAAATCGGCGTCCAGGGAGAAGGGATAGCGGTTGGAATTTTTTAGGTCCTCGGGCTCGACATTGACCATCTCGAGCCAGTCCCCGTTTTTCTTCTCTTCCTCGTATTTTTTGAGCTGCCAGCTCCTGAGCACCGCCCCCCGGTTGCTCCACTCGGCATAATAGAGGGGCGTATCGACCTTGATGATCTGCTCCCTCTCCAGGGAGACGGGCTGAAGCGGAGTCTGGGCGGCAGAAGCCGCGGCCGAGACGGCCGCGTCATCGGGCCCGGGTTTCGCCTCCTGGGGAACCGCCTGCGCGGGCTCCTGAGCCGGAGGAACCTCGGGCTGATAAGACGGTTGGGGCGTCGGCTTGTTCAAGAAAAAGATCCAGTAGACAGCCAACAGCGCGAAAGAGAGGACGATGGCCAGAATCAGACGTTTTTCCATAAATCTATCCTTTTAGGGAACAGGGTCGAATCCTCCCTCGTGGAAGGGATGGCAGCGCAGCAGGCGGCGAAGGCCCAGCCAGCTCCCCCTCCAGAAACCGTACTTTTCCACGGCTTCGCGGGCGTATTGCGAGCAGGTCGGCTCAAAGCGGCAGTTTCTTCCCAGGAACGGAGACAGGAGTTTCCGGTAGACGTCGATGAGGAACAGAGCCGCCGCCTTCATCGCGTCCGACGCTCCTTCCTCAGCGATCGCAGGCCGCCGAGGAAATCCTCGCGCAATTCAGCCATGGGGACTTCGGCGGCCTCCTTCCTGGCGATGGCCACCACGTCGGCGTAAAAAGGGAGACAGGCTTTATTCCTTCTGAACAGATCCCTCATCCTTCTTTTAGCCCTGTTGCGCGCGACCGCCCGGCCCACCTTGCGGCTGGCCACGACTCCCAGCCGGGAAAACGGCAGCTTGTTTTCAAGATAAACAAGCGTGAAATAGCGGCCTCTGAAACGGATTCCGTTTTTATAAAGAAAACCGAACTCTTGCGTTCGGCGAATCCTCTCTTGAGGACCGAGGGTTTCCTTCATCAAGCCGCAAGTCTCTTCCGCCCTTTCTGCCTTCTGCGCTTGAGGACCGCTCTGCCGTTCTTGGTCTTCATCCTGACGCGGAAACCGTGCGTCTTTTTTCTCTTACGAATATTGGGACGGAATGTTGGTTTCATCTGCGACCGTATCCTTTGAGAGGGCTATGTTATCCAAGAGAGCCTTTCCTGTCAAGCGGAGGAAGGCTTTAGATGACATCTCCTTTTGTGTAATGTCCGCGATCTCCATGGGGTCCTGTCGGCCGCCGATAGGACCCTATTGAAATCGAGCGTCAAATCACGGAAATGGAGATGCTTCCGGCGCGAAATCCTCGTTTGACGAAAGAGAGATTCTCCGGTATAATACGCACCTCATGGATTCCTTCAAGGTTGGCGATAAAGTCATTTATCCCAATCAGGGGCTGGGCGTCGTTGAGGCCATTAAGGACGAGGCCATCAACGGCGAGCGGTCCCGAATCTATCACATGAGGCTCTTCTCCAACAACACCCTGATCATGATCTCCTCCTCGAGCGCCTCGGAAATGGGCATCCGACGCCCGATCTCCGAGGACTGCATCCACAACATCTTCGACATGATCCGCAAGGGCGGCGTGGAAGTCACCAAGAATTGGAAAGGCCGCTACAAGGAGCACATCAACCTTATGAAATCCGGGTCGCTGACCGACCTGGTCTCGGTCCTCAAGGGTTTGCATTATCTCAGCCTGACCAAGCCGCTGTCTTTCCGTGAAAAAAAAATGATGGAGAGAGCGCGCGACCTGATCGTCGGCGAGCTTTCCCAGGCCTGCTCCCTGTCCTCGGACGAAATCGAAAAAAGAATCCAGAAATCCCTGTCCGTCTGTTTCAAGACCATCAAGCCGGAAATGGGCATCTGACCCATCGTTCATGAGATCCATGACTCTGGCGCTCTTCGTCTTTTTTTTGTTCCTGAGCGCTCTGTTTTCCGCCTCGGAAACGTCCTTCCTGGCCTCCAGCCCCTACACCCTGGCCCATCTTGAGAAAAAAGGGTCGAAGCGGGCCCGGCTGGTCCGGCGCCTGCTGGAGCAGCTCGAGACCCTGCTGGGCACCATCCTCATCGGCAACACCCTGGCCAACGTCGCAGCCGCTTCCCTGGCCACCGCGCTCTTCGCCTCGATCCTGCCCGATGATAACCAGGCCGTCCTTCTGTCCACGGTCGTCACCACCGTGTTGCTGCTTTTTTTCGCCGAGTTCAACCCCAAGCGGATCGCGGCCGCCAAACCCCATCAAACCGCTGTCTTTCTCGTTCATCCCATCCGCCTGTTCGCCATCCTGTTTTTCCCCTTCGTCAAGGTCTTCGCCTTCCTGTCCAACCTCCTCATCCGGACCGGGAAGGGCGACGCGCCCCACGGTCGGGGGGCGCTTAGCGTGGAAGAGACGAAGATCATGCTGGCCTCGGGCGTCAAGGGCCTGTCGGGCCTTCGAAAAAAAATGATCACCGAAATCCTGGACATCGGCTCCCGTCCGGTCCGGGAGATCATGACCCCGCGGCCCAAAGTCGTTTCCCTGAACGTCGAGTCCTCGCGCGACGAGGTCCTGGAGACTATCCGATCCTGCGCCTTCACGCGCTTCCCCGTTTTCCGCGGCCGGCTGGACAATATCGAGGGCGTTCTCCACGCCCGGGACATCATCCCTTATTTAATTGATAATAAAGAGTTTAACATCAAGGAGCTCCTGCGCCCGCCTTTCTTCGTGCCCGAATCCGCCTCCATGGAAAAAGTCATGCTGGAACTCCAGGAGAAAAACCTTCACCAGGCCATTATCATCGATGAGTTCGGCAACATGGACGGCATCGTCACGCTCGAGGACATCATCGAGGAGATCGTCGGCGAGATCGAGGACGAATACGACGGCGAGAGGGTGGATTGGCTGACCCGTGTCGACGAGCGCACCTATCTCCTCATGGGCGCGGCCCCGGTCAAGGACATCAACCAACGCCTGTCGCTCGGCCTGCCGGAGAAAAAACATTTCTCCACGCTGGCCGGTTTTCTTCTGGACGAGCTCGGCAGGATCCCCCGCGAGCAGGACAGTCTCGTCTACCTCGGCCACGTCTTCACCGTGGCCAAGATGGCCAAGCGGCACATCAGCCTCGTCCGGGTCCGCCTCGGGGCGGATGAAGAGCCCAAGCCATGAAGGTTGCGGCCGTCAACAGGAAAGCGTCCTTCAACTACGACCTCGTCGAGACGTTCGAGGCGGGCATCGCCCTTCAGGGCAGCGAGGTCAAGTCGATCCGCGAGGGCCGGGTCAGTCTCAAGGAGAGTTACGCCGAAATCAAGAACGGCGAGGCGTTCCTGGTCAGCGCCCATATCAGCCCCTACGAAGCGGCCAACCGCTTCAACCACGACCCGCTCCGGGAGCGCAAACTCCTCCTCCACCGCCGCGAGATCAAGCGCCTCCTGGGAAAAATAAAGGAAAAAGGCTACACCATGGTGCCCGTCAAAGTGTTGATCAATGACAAGGGACGGGTCAAGGTCGAGATCGCCCTGGCCAAGGGCAAAAAGCTCTACCAGAAGAAGGAAGCCATCAAGGCCAGGGACGTCGAGCGGGAAGTCCGGGCGGAGCTAAAGCGAAGCCGCCGCTAGGCGGCGCGCCAGCCTGAGCGCCTCGACCAGGCTGGCCGGGTCGGCCGAGTTCCGGCCGGCGATATCGAAGGCCGTGCCGTGGTCCGGCGACGTCCGGACGAAGGGCAGCCCCAGCGACACGTTCACACCCGTCTCGAAGGCCAGAAGCTTGAAAGCGATCAATCCCTGGTCGTGGTACAGGGCAATGACGACGGCCTTCGGCCTGTCAAGCGCGCGGCGGAAGACAACATCGGGCGGGATGGGGTCGCTGATGTTGATTCCGGCCCGGCGGGCTTTCTCGACGGCAGGCAGAATTTCGGCCGCTTCCTCTCCGCCCAGGACTCCGCCCTCGCCGGCATGAGGGTTCAAGCCGGCCAGCAGGAATTCGACATTGTCCAGGCCGGCCCGGCCGAGGCAGTCCCGCAGATGCAGAAAGTAGGGGAACAGGACATCCTCCCTGACCAGGGCGAGAGCCTCCCTGAGCGGGAGGTGGTGGCTGAGGAGGGCGACCTTCAGCCTCTCCGACCAGAAGGCCATGACCGCGCCGGGGAAGAGATGGTCCAGGTATTCCGTATGCCCCCTCCAGCCGATGCCGGCCAGGGCCCAGGACTGCTTGGATATCGGGGCGGTGACGACGGCCTCGAGCTTTTTCATCCGGGCGGCTTCGACCGCCGTCTTGAAATAATGAAACGAAAGACGCCCCGCCTCGGCGGAGGGAATGCCTTTCGGGATCGCCGTCCGGGGCTCTTCCAAACCGGCCAGAGTCAGGCTGCCTTCCCGCTTCTCGGCGAAAACCACGCCTCCCGCGCGAAGCTCAAGGCCGAGGGCTTTCTGCTCGGCCTCCAGGACCCGCCTCGAAGCGAAAAGAATGTACTCCGCCGCCGGCAGCCGTTCCGGCCGGCACAGAGCTTTGAGAACGACCTCCGGCCCGACGCCGGAGGGGTCGCCGAGCGTAACCCCTATGCGGGGCAAAGTCATTTCTGCGGCTCGGCCTTGTGCTCCCCCTCCTCCCGCGCTTCGTCCAGCTTGTAGATGTACTTGATGTTGCTCTTGTAAACCAGGAGGTTGGGAGCGTTGTCGCGGTTGACCTTGACGCAGTTGCGGTCATACCACTCGATATAGCCCTCGACCCTCTCGCCGTCCACGAAGACGACGGCCACCGGCGTCCTCTTGTTCATCTGCTTGAGGTAGTAATAGTTCTCGGCGAAGGTGTCGAAGGGGGGGTGGAGCTTCTTTTTGACCTGCTCGCTTTTCATCTTTTCCTTGATTTCGGAGAGGTTGGGACGAATAAGCCTTCTATTCATGATGGTTCTCCCTGATCGGATTCGCCCTTCCGGCGATCTCAGATTTATTTTTATAATAACACCGGTTACAGGGGGACTGCAAGCCCCATAAGCCGCAGGCAAGTGTGGCTTTTTTGGAGTGCCGCCTCACGAGGCCGCTTTGGAAAGCGGCGACGCGTCGCCGCACTCCCAAAAAGACGCGCCTTTGCCCCTGACTTTATGCCGGTTCCATCGAGCCCGTTGGATGACCGGCGATAGAACCGGCGCGCCTCATGCCCTGCCACGCCTCAGCGGGGAAGATGGGGTTTGAGCGCCGCATGCCAATTGGCGGCCAGTCGCCGGTAGCCATCGTTCGTGGGATGGACATCGGTCAGGAGGCCGGGCGCATCCAGAAACAGGGCGTAGTTATCGACCAGGTCGAGTTTCCGCTCGTCCGCCAGGCGCCGGATAAGGGGATTGATCTCCCTCTCGACGCGGGCGGAGGATTCAGGCGAAAAGGGAAACTCCGCCCCGGCGGGGACAGGCGGGACGAGCGCCAGGAGCAGCCTCGAGACCGCGCCCGAGCGGTTCCTGAAGCCCGAGAAAATGCCGATGATGCGCCTCATGTTGTCCTCGAACTCCGCGGCCCCTGTCCTGTCCCCGTCAAGGCGCACGTCGTTCGTCCCGAGCTGGAGGAGGATGAAGTCCGGCCGCTCCGCTTCGAGCCGAGGCCGAGCCGCCTCTAGGAAGCGCAGGTATTCTCCCGAAGTGTTGCCGCTCCGGCCGTAATTGAGGACGCGGGCGCGTACTCCGTCCATTTCGAGAAGCCGTTTCAGGTGACGGGGGTACCCCAGCTCGGTCAGGCTGTCTCCCGCGCAGAGAACAATGACGTTGCCGGTCCGCGGCGGGGAGCAGGCCTGGAACACGGCCGCGGCGGGAAGGAAAACCGCAAGCCCGCAGGCCGCGGCATTCAGCGCGGCTCCTAGTTTCCGGAGAGACATCAGCTCCCTAAGCCCGCCACCAGTAGGAGAACTTGACGAAGAGGTAGCTCGAGCGCTGCATGATGCCGTCGTCGTCCAGGCCGCGGTCCCTGTCCAGGCCGAAATAGACGACCGTTCCCGGGCGGTACTCATAGCTGACCAGGAAGCTCAGGTACAGCCTGTCGTAGTAGCTGTTGTAGTCTGTGATGAGGCGCACCGACAAAGGCTTGGAGAGCTGGTAGGAAGTGCGGAGGGAATAGATCGAGACTTCGTATTCTTTTTCCCCGCCCCGCTTCTTGTAAAAGGTGTTGTCCTCGAGGTTGAGGGACAGGCGGAGGCTGGCCAGGGGCCGGAAGGTGAACCGCAGGCCGAACTCGCTCTTCCAGCCCAGGTAGGGGTCGTCGGAGTAATAGATGCCGTCGCCCAGCTCGAAGGACAGGTTGGCCTCCAGCCAGGACAGGGGCTCCGAGTTCACGCTCCCGCGAAGCTCGCTCCCCCGGAAATCCCGGCCCTCGTACCTCTCCAGGCCGGACTGGAAGTTGAGCCAGAGCGTCGTCCGACGCCAGCCGTTGAGGAACAGGCCGACCGAATACTCCTCGTCGGTCAGGGTTCCGATGAAATCGTGAACCCGGCGGTATTGAAAGCTGGGCGAGAAGGAAATCAGGAGGTCGTTCTGCGGCAGGAAGGAGTAGCTCACCCGCGAGTTCAAGGAATGGACGTCCTTGCGTCGGAAGAACCCGGCGGCCGCCTCGAACTCCGGGTCGATGCTCGTCCAGTCCAGGTTGAAGTTCAGGTGCCGGGAGGCGCGGCTGAGGTTGAGGGCCCAGGCCGGCCGGAGCCCCGTTCGGAATTCGCCGACCCGGCTGTCCGAGCCCAGGAGCTGGAAGGAAAATCGGTAATTGTTCAGAAACTTGAAATGGCCGTCCAGGCCGGCCAAGCGGTTGTGGTCGGCGGTGAGGCTCTTCGCCGAAGGGCCCATCTCCTTGTCGGTGACGACCAGGCCCAGGAAGGATTCGCTGAAGAGGTCGTGCCTGAGGCGGAAAACGCTGACCAGGGAACGGCCCAGGGACTCGGCGTCATCGTCTTCCTCCTCCTCGTCGGAGTCGGGAGAGGCATCGATGGCCGTTGGGTTCTCATCGTAGGCGGTCATGAACCCCAGCGTCGTCCGGCCGATCTTTCCCGTCATCTTCAACCCCCACAGCGGGTCGACGATCTTGCGGGAGTAGATGACCTCCAGCAGCGTGTCGAAGACATCCTTCCCCTCCAGGAAGAACGGCCGGGTCTCCGGAAAGTAGAGGGCGTAGCGCTGGTTGACATCGTTCTGGGGCATGTCGGCTTCGACCTGGCTGAAGTCGGGGTTGAGCGTGGCGTCGAGCGTCAGGTTCGACGTGAGGCCGTATTTGACGTTCAGGCCCGGCTCGGCTTTGAACGCGGCGCTGTTCTCCCTGAGCCCGGTGAGGACGGGCATGACCTCCAGGTTGCGGCCCCTCTCGATCATCCCGGGGAGAGCGATCTGCCCGGCCTGGACGAGGAAGCCGTTGACATCCCGGCTCCGGGGGGCCCAGAAGATCTCCTCGTTCTTCCGGCGGATGGTCCGCATGATCTGCAGGCCCCACACCTGAGAATCCTTGTCGGGAAAGCGAAGGCTCTTGAAGGGAATGGCCATCTCCACGGTATAGCCCTCGTCGTCCATCCGGGCCTGGGCCAGGAAAAACGTA
>CAZFTV010000001.1:47270-53591 GCA_964521765.1 uncultured Eubacteriales bacterium | reverse complement strand
CCCGCCTCGCCTCGACCCGCGCAGGATCCGGGCTTTGCGCGCTCTGGAGATCGCCCCGCTCTACACTCACCAGGCCGAAGCCATCGAAGCCGCGCTGGATCGCGAGAACGTCGTCGTCGTCACCGGGACCGCCTCCGGCAAGACTCTCTGCTACAACCTCCCGGTTGTCCAATCGCTGCTGGCCGATCCCGAGGCGCGTGCCCTCTACCTCTTTCCCACCAAGGCGCTGGCGCAGGATCAGGCCGCCGCCCTGACCGGCCTGCTGCGAGCGCTGGAGGCCGTCGATCAACTCCCGGTTCGCACCTACGACGGCGATACACCGCAGGCCGAGCGCCGTGCCATGCGTGACCAGGCGAGAATCCTGATCACCAACCCCGACATGCTCCACGCCGGAATCCTGCCCCACCACACCAAGTGGGTCAAGCTCTTCGAGAATCTCCGTTACTTCGTCATCGATGAGCTGCACAACTACCGCGGCATCTTCGGCAGCCACCTGGCCAACGTCCTGCGGCGGCTGCGCCGCATCTGCCGCTTCTACGGCTCGGACCCGCGCTTCATCTTCTCCACGGCCACGATCGCCAACCCCGCGGACTTCGCCGAGAAAATGATCGAGCAGGAGGTTGCGCTCATCGACGACAACGGGGCGCCCCGCGGGGAGAAGCACTTCATCTTCTACAACCCGCCCGTGATCAACCCCCATCTCGGCATCCGCCGCTCCTACGTCAACGAGACGCGGCGCGTGGCCTCGATCTTCCTGAAGAACCGTTTGCAGACGATCGTCTTCGCCCGGAGCCGTCTTCTGACCGAGGTCCTGGTCACCTACCTCAAGGAGGACTTCGAGAAGACCGTGGCCGCGGAGGGCCTCATCCGCGGCTACCGGGGCGGCTATCTTCCCCTGAAGCGAAGGGAGATCGAGAAGGGCCTGCGACAGGGCCGCATCCTGGGAGTGGTCTCGACCAACGCCCTGGAGCTCGGGATCGACATCGGCGGCCTGGACGTCGCCGTGCTGGCCGGCTATCCCGGCACGATCGCCTCGACCTGGCAGCGGGCGGGCCGGGCGGGGCGGAAAACCGGCCCCTCGGCGGCGGTCATGGTCGCCTCCTCGACTCCGCTCGACCAGTTCATCGTCACCCACCCCGAATACTTCTTCTCCCGCAGCCCCGAGCACGCGCTCATCAATCCCGATAACCTCTCCATTCTGGTCAACCACGTCGAGTGCGCCGCTTTCGAGCTGCCCTTCTCGGACGGGGAGACGTTCGGCCGGGCGAAGATCGAGGACGTCCTCAAGTATCTCGAGGAAAGCCAGATCCTGCACCACACCCGCGGCAAATGGCACTACACCTCCGAGACCTACCCGGCCGACGCCGTCAGCCTGCGCAGCGTCAGCTCGGACAACTTCGTCGTTGTGGACACGACGGGCAAGGCCCAGGTCCTGGCCGAGGTGGACTTCTCCTCGGCCCTGACAACGCTCCACCCCAAGGCCGTCTACATCTGCGAGGGCGAGCAGTACTTCGTCGAAAGCCTCGATTACGACGAGCGCAAGGCCTACGTCAAGAAGACGGACGTCGACTACTACACGGACGCCATCGACTACACCAAGGTCAAGGTCCTGGACCGCTTCGACAACGACCGGCTCCCGGGCGGCGAGATCAGCCGCGGGGAGGTCCACGTCGCCGTCCAGGTCGTGGGTTTCAAGAAGATCAAATTCTTCACCATGGAGAACGTCGGCGCGGGGGACCTGCAGCTCCCCGAGAACGAGATGCACACCACCGCCTGGTGGCTGACCATTCCCGCCTCGCTCCTGAGGGGCCTCTCCTTCTCCGCGGAGCAGAAGGTCAACGGCCTCTACGGCCTGGCCTATGTCCTCCACAACGTCGCGCCCCTGTTCCTGATGTGCGACCCGCACGACATCGGCGTCTCGATCGGCGACAACTCTACGGGCGAATCCCTGCCGCCTCGCGGCATCGACCTCCGCCCGGCCGGGGGCGAGGAAGCGCCGCGCTTCAGCGACGAGGAATTTTCGCCCAACATCTTCCTCTACGACAACTATCCGGGCGGCATCGGGTTGAGCCCGGCGCTATTCGAACTGGGCGGCGGGCTCTTCGAAGCCTGCCGCCGGACGGTCGAGGCCTGCCCCTGCGCCGAGGGCTGCCCCTCGTGCGTCGGGCCGGTCAAGGAGAGCGGCGAGCAGGCCAAGCCCGTGGCCCTGGCGATCCTGGGGCGGCTTCTCTGATGGTTTTCCGCGCCCTCAGCTTGCCGGGCCGTCGGGAGCAAGCAGCGCCGCTTCGTAGGCACGATGCACGGCGAATTCGGCCGGACGCATCCAGGCCGCGCGGCGCTGGATAGGCTATGATCCGATTTCGCTCACGCTCCCGTCCTCGTCGACCCAGAGGAGCATGACCCGGATTTCAGAGTTCCAGGAACCGACCACCCGCCCCGCGGCCAGGAGGGCGGCCTCTTGCTCTTCACGGGTCTTCGGGTAAGCCGCGCAGTCGTGGTGTCCCGCCACGGCCACTATCCTCGAACCGTGGCATCGGACCGAAAGCTCCACCTTGTTCTTCAGCGCCGAGACGACGGCCTCGTTCCTGTTCTCCGCCAGAACCCCGCACGCCCCCGGCTCCGTGATCATGTCCACGCCATCGACCGCAAGGGCGCGCTTCAGGTATTCGATGACCGGGGTTTGAACCCTGCCGTCGATGCAGTTGATGGCCGCGGCAAATGTGATCTTCACGCTCAACGCAATCTCCCCTAAATAAATTGGCACGTCGTAAGAACAGTACCATACAGAAATGAGTTCTGGCCAGCCCTCGAAACATCGCGCGGCACGGACGGTTCGGGAGGGGTGCGCACCAGCAGCCGGAAGCCGTCCTAAAACGAACCCTCCGGATGTTCAGCCGACGGGCTGATATCCGTCTTCATCATCCGATAGGCGCCTTTTATTATGAAATATTTACCGGACAGGGCTTCCTGTTCCAAATGACGATGTTTTCCGCGCAGAAACGCATCGACCGCTTTTTTCGCTCCGGGCCATTTATAATCCCCATACTCGTCAAAAAGGATGACTCCCCCCGGAGATACAAATCTGAAAAGCGACTTAAGAACCGCGTGGTACGACTCGTACAAATCGACGTCTACGTGTAAAAAAGCGATCGGGGAGCCGTCGTACGATGATAAGCTGTTTTCGAAAAATCCGGGGACGAGCGTAACGGCGCGACCGATATCTTCGCGGGAAATACCCGCTTTTTCGAGAAACAAGCGAATATCTTCGGGGGAAGTGCCCGACCACTCGCCTTTCTTCGGCATACGAGCGCTCGCGTCTTGCGATGTCGGCTCGGGAAATCCTTCAAACGAGTCGAATCCCCACACGCTCCTTCCCTTGCCCTCGCTCAAGGCGAGCGCGGTCAAAATGAGCAGTGTTATCCCTTTTCCGACTCCACACTCAACGACGGAGCCTTCAACCGCGGCAATCCGCTCGTATAGGCCCGAGAGATATCGCACCTTGCTGATCTGACGGACATGCATCGGCACTGCGGTCCCGCGAAATACGGAAAAACCGAGTCTTCTGGCCATATTTTTGAAGAAGCGTTTCACGTCTTCTATCTCAAGACAGACCCGAGCGCAATCCGCATCGTGAAGGCCGCCGTGACCTGTCTATTCCCCGGCCGCTCAGGCAATCGGGTCCATAAAAACTGCATCCCCTAGAAACCGCGGCTGAACATGCCCCAGAAACGGTCGCCGAGCTCGACGTATTTCTGCATGGCCGCGCGGGCGAAGTCATTCGTGTACTGGGTCAGGTACTTCTGCGCGGTGAAAAGCTCCTTGTCGGGCGTCTTGCTCGCGAGCAGAGCCAGGGCCCGCTTCTCGACGTCGGGCAGCTCGGCGAAGGCCCGCTCTTCGAACTCGCGGAGCGTGTCCTCGACGATCTTCTGCGTCGCGCCCCAACGCACCGTGGCCAGCCGGTTCGCCCGGCGGAAGGCCCAGCAGGCCGAGTCCATACGGAAGCGGTGCTGGCCGCAGACCTCGAACGAGGGCGGAAGCTCCGTGACGCCGGCGAAGACGGGGATGCGGGCGCTCATGGTCGGGTTGTCGAAGGAGAGCCAGCACAGCCCGCCCACCGGGTCGGGGAACCAGCTCCGGCACTGGATGACCGTGGCGTAGGAGCAGGCGGCGATGGCGATCGTCCGCTGAGGCCGGACGACGTCGGGCTTGAGGGAGTTGAGGAGGGCGATGAGGTCGCGCGACATCCAGGGATGGACGACGGGGCTGCGGACCGGCTCTTCCGAGTCGCGGCCCTTGACCAGGAGGTTCCGGGTCATGTCGTATTCCGTGCCGGCGTAGGTCTCGCGGAACATCCGCAGCACGTCGCGGACGGAGATTTTCTTCTCGGGCTTGACCGTGAAGGGCAGCTCCTCGTCCTCCAGCTTGAGGTTGAGCGATGGAGCGAGACGGCTGAAGATATAATACTCGCGGATGGAAAACGGCTTTCGGCCGCTGTAGGCCTTCCAGAACTTGAAGGGCTCGTCGCTCTTGGGATCCCACCAGCCCATTTCTTCGGCCACGCGGAAGACGTTCTCCGAGGCCATGTACCGGTCCGGGTCCTTGAGGTCGAGCTCCCCGATGCGGGGGATGTTGGCCGAGACGCCGACGTGGTCGTCCGGGATGCGGACCGCGGCCCAGACCGCCCCCGCCTCGAGCGGCCCGGCGCCCATGATCTCGAAGTGCCAGACCTCCTTGGGGTCGGCGATCGTCAGGCATTCGCCGCTGTCCCCGTAGCCGTACTCCTTGACGAGCTCGCCGGCGAGCTTGATGGCCTCGCGCGCCGTGCGGCAGCGCTCGAGCATCAGCCGTTCAAGCTCTTCGATGTAAAACTTGCCCTCCGTGTTCTCGAGCTCCCGGCGGCCGCCGAACGTCGTCTCGCCTATGGCCAGCTGATGCTCGTTCAGGCAGGGATAGGCGGTGTTGAGGAAGGCGTAGGTCTCGGCCGCCTGGGGGATCTCGGCCGTCTGGACGATGCCTCGCAGGTCGGTCGAAGTCTCGGTGTGCATCCGGCCGCTGTAAATTTTCGTCGTCGCCCCCGGGGCGTGCTTCGCGCCGGGGACGATGTTCAGCCAGGTCCGGTAGTTCCCGTCGCAGGAGTGGGAGGTTATGACCGAGCCGTCGGCCGAGGCCAGACGGCCGACCATGATGCTCGTGCAGGCTCCCTGTTCCGCTTCCGGCCAGGCCGCCGGGTCCTGGGCCGGGAGAACACTGAACAGAAACAAGAAGCCGAAGAGAAGAGCGAGAACCGAAAATTTTAAGGGGAAACGGCTTGCTCGGATGCGAATCGTCATGGGCACGCTCCTTTATGGCCTCATTATTATTGATGAAAAACCTCAAGTCAACGGACTCGCGAGCCTTCCGTCCCGGAATGATTCAAGAGCCTACGAATAGCATGGGGTCCGAGTTTATTTGGATGACGGCCACGCGTCGCCGTCATCCAAAGCGGCGTCGTGCCGCCGCACTCCAAAACTCTACACAGCCGGGCGCCGAAGCCCTCCACCTTTCAGTATTCTCCCTGCCGGGTTTGAGGGAGGGAAGAGGTGACATGCGCGGCTCAGCAAGGAAGCAATAGATTTCGAAAAAGACCTGACGGCAACAGCAGGGCTTGGGTTTTGGCTGGAGCGAGCCTCAGGCCGGATTTAGCCCTCCCGAAGCGCTCTTCGAGGATTTCCGGCATTTGGCTTCGCCGGCCGGCGAGCATGTCTGAGCCCCCCTCCGGAGACAGCTCCCGATTGACCTAAGTGATATTTACCCCCCCTTGTGTCCCCCCTGGAGAAACAGGGGGGCAAAAGGAAGCTGTCTCCGGAGCGGTCGGGGGGGCGAGTTGCGGAGCCCCCGAGAAGAGCGCAAGGGAGGGCGTGAAAAATCCGGCCCGTGAGCGAGGCCAAAACCCAAGCTCTCATAAATGGGCTTTCGCGGCGATTGGAGCCGCGCCAGGCGCCGAAGCCCTCCCTCAAACCTGGCCTCCCCCCTTTGACATCCGGACCGGCCGCTGTGGTAGGATGGGCCGCGAAGAATTCAATTCGAAAGGACGCTTCCTATAATGCCCCTCCGGATTTTTGCCTCCCCGCGGCGCCGATGGGCTCTCCTCGCCGCCGGAACCATTCTTGTCCTTCTCTCATCTGCAGAACAGGGAGCGTTGCGCGCGGCGGCGCCGGCTTCGCTTCCGGCGCCCGCCCCCGCGGGCGCGGCCGCGACCCTCGGCATCATCCCCAAGCCTTGGAAGGTTGAAGTCCTCCCGGGAAGTTTCGTCTTCAGCCGCGACACCGTTCTCGTCCTGGA
>CAZFTV010000001.1:36146-47252 GCA_964521765.1 uncultured Eubacteriales bacterium | reverse complement strand
GGCGGAGACCGCGCCCGTGGCCGCCTACCTGGCGGAAAACCTGAGCTGGAGTCCGGGCGTCAAGCCGAAAATCACCGAGGCCCGGACATCTCCGGCCGGCGGCAGCGCCATCCGCCTGACCCTCAAGGCGCAGAATCCCGAACTGGGCGAGGAGGGATACGCTCTCCGCGTCTCGCCCGCCGAGGTCCGCCTCGAGGCCAACGCCGCCGCCGGGCTTTTTTACGGCGTCCAGACCTTGCGTCAGGTCCTCCGGCTCGAGCCGGAGGGAACGCCGAGCCTGCCCTGCCTGAACGTCACGGACCGGCCCCGCTTCGGGTGGCGGGGCATGCTCCTCGACTGCAGCCGCCATTTCATGAGCAAGGAGTTCATCAAGAGGTCTATCGACCTTCTGGCCGTCCATAAAATGAATCGCTTCCACTGGCATCTGACCGATGACCAGGGCTGGCGGGTCGAGATCAAGAAATATCCCCTCCTCACGGAAATCGGCGCCTGGCGCTCGGACGACGCAGGGATCCGCTACGGCGGGTTCTACACCCAGGACGACATCCGCGAAGTCGTCTCCTACGCCCGGAGCCGGTTCGTGACCGTCATCCCCGAAATCGAGATGCCCGGCCACTCGGTCGCCGCCCTGGCTTCTTACCCCGAGCTGTCGTGCACCGGCGGGCCGTTTGAGGTCCAGACGATGTGGGGCGTCCACAAGGACGTCCTCTGCGCGGGCAGCGACGGAACGTTCGCTTTCCTCGAGAACGTCCTCTCGGAGGTTATCGAGCTCTTCCCGTCGCCCTATGTCCACATCGGCGGCGACGAAGTCCCGAAGGACCGCTGGAAGGCCTGCTTCCGTTGCCAGGCGCGGATCCGGGCCGAGGGGCTCAAGGGTGAGAACGAGTTGCAGAGCTATTTCATCCGCCGCGTCGAAAAGTTCCTGAATTCGAAGGGCCGTCGCCTGATCGGCTGGGACGAAATCCTGGAGGGCGGCCTGGCGCCCGACGCCACGGTCCAGTCCTGGCGCGGTTTCGACGGCGCCCTGGCCGCTGCCCGCTCGGGCCACGACACCATCGTCTCACCCGTGAGCCACGCCTACTTCGACTTCGACCTGCGCCGCCTGGACCTGCGCCAGGTCTACACCTTCGAGCCCGTCCCGATCGGGCTTTCCGCCGACGAGGCGCGCCATGTCCTGGGCGGCGAATGCAACATATGGACCGAGTACGCGCCCCAGGACGCGATCGACGGCAAGATGTTCCCCAGGATTCTGGCCATGGCCGAGTGCCTCTGGACTCCCGCGCGGGACCGGGACTTCTCCGACTTCCGCCGCCGCCTCGGCGCGCACACTCCGCGCCTCGAAGCGCGCGGCGTCCGCTTCGGCGAGGAGGCGCGGCCGCTTACGATTTTTCCGTCCCTCGACCTCGCCTCGGGCAGGCTCACGGTCGCGGTGCGGTCGAGCGAGCCCGGTTTGGACATCCGCACCACCCTCGACGGAAGCCGGCCTTCCCTTCAGTCTCTCTCATACAGGGGGCCCGTCGAGATCAAAGACACATGCCGCCTGAAGGCCGCCG
The DNA here is from genome assembly GCA_964521765.1 of uncultured Eubacteriales bacterium. Classification (GTDB taxonomy): domain Bacteria; phylum Acidobacteriota; class Aminicenantia; order Aminicenantales; family JAFGAV01; genus JAFGAV01. The sequence continues at coordinate 45,699 of CAZFTV010000001.1, read as the reverse complement.
CCTTCCTCGAGGGCCGGCCTTACGGCCAGGTCGAGGAGCGCGAGTTTGTCGGACATCACGGCCGGGGGGGACGCATCACCTTGTCCCCTTCCTTCAGCCGCCGTTACCCGTCGGCCGGCCTTCATTCGCTGGCCGACGGCGTGCGCGGCTCGCTCGACCACCGCGACGGAGCCTGGCAGGGGTTTGAGGGGTCGGACTTGGAAATCACCCTGAACCTCGGGCGGCTCCAGACCGTCCGTCGCCTGGCCTGCGGATTCCTCCAGCACGCCAGCATCGCCGTTTTCATCCCGGACCAGGTGGAATTTTTTGTCTCGACCGACAGCCGGACGTTCAGCCACGCGGGAACAGTCTGGCCGCGCGTCCCCCGGAAGATCTCCGACCGGGTGATGCGGGACATCGCCGTGGACCTTGAGGCCGTCGAAATCCGCTATATCCGCGTTCGGGCCCGGAACGCCGGCCCCTGCCCGGCCGGCCATCCCCTGGTCGGCGAGAAGACATGGATTTTCGCAGACGAGGTCATTGTCGACTGAGAGCGCCGCTCCGCTGACTCCCTCGAACTCCCCGGCGGTTGCGCGGAGGAGATGCCCAACCAGGCGGGCGAGGGAAGTCCCGTCTAGTGAGAATTGATCCGGGCCAGGGCTTTTTCCTCGCCCAGGATAATGAGGATGTCGCTGTCCTTGATGACGAAATCCGCTGGCGGGACGAGCGTGGTTTTTTCCGGGATGATCTCCTTGACGGCGATGACCTGGATGCCGTACTTGTTGCGGAGGTCGAGCTGGCGCAGGCTCTTGCCGATGAACTTATCGGGCGGGGCGATCTCCTGGATGCTCAGCCCGGAGAGAAGCGGCAGGCACTCCAGAACGTTGGGGCTGGTCAGGCGCTGGGCGGTGCGGACGGCCATGTCCTTCTCGGGGTAGATGACCTCTGTGGCGCCGACCGAGTCGAGGATCTTGCCGTGGTCCTCGCTCAAAGCCTTGGCGATGATACGCGCGGCGCCCATCTCGTGGAGGTAGAGGACGGCTAAAATGGAGGGCTCCATCTCCGGCCCGAGGCTGACGACCACGACATCCACGTCCTCGACTTGCAGGGCTTCAAGGTTTTCCTTGTAGGCCGCGTCCATGTGGACGGCATGGGAGACGAAATCCTTGACGGACTCTACCTTGTCCTTGTCCTTGTCCACGGCCAGGACTTCGTGGCCCTGCTCGAAAAGGGTGCGGGCGACGTTCAAGCCGAAACTGCCCATGCCCAGAACGGCGAATCTCATGAGTGACAATCTCCTCTTTTCATTCTAGCCGATCATCACGCCCTCTTCAACATACTCGAATCGCCCCCGCGCCCTGGGACGGCTGAAGGCGTAGAGCAGCACCAGAGGGCCGACGCGGCCGCAGTACATCGTCAGGACGAGGACGGCCTTACTCAGGGTGGTGAGCTTGGCCGTCGCTCCAAGGGACAGGCCGACCGTGCCGAAGGCAGAGACGACCTCGAACAGAGCTTCTTTCAAGCTGAGCCCGGGCTGGCCGGCGAGAATAACCATGGTGGAGACGACAACGAGCCCCAGGCTCAGGGCGATGAGGGTGAAGGCCTTGCAGACGATGTCCATGGAGACGCTGCGCTTGAAGACGGCAACCGAATCCCGGGACTGGAGCCGGGAGCGGATGTAGACCGCCACGACGGCCGCAGTGGCGGTCTTGACCCCGCCTCCGGACGAGCCCGGCGAGGCGCCGATGAACATGAGCACCATCAACACCAGAGCGGAGGCGCCGCCCAGGGCGCCGAGGTCCAGGGTGTTGAAGCCAGCGGTCCGGGCGGTGACCGACTGAAAAACGGAGGCCATGACCTTCTCTCCCGCGGGTAAGCCCTTCATGGTCCGGCCCGACTCGAGGGCGAAGAAAAGGAGCGAACCGGCCACGATCAGGAACAGGGAAGCGGCGAACACCACCCGCGTGTGGAGGGAGAAAACCGGTTTCCGGCCCTGGCGGATGCCGGAGAGCCGGTCCCAGGCTTCCTGGAGGGTCAGGAAGCCGAGCCCGCCCATGATGATGAGGAGCATGATCGTCAGGTTCACCCAGACATCTCCCCGGTAATCGGCCAGGCTGCGGCTGAACAGGGAAAACCCGGCGTTGCAAAAGGCCGAGACCGAATGGAACCCCGCGAGGCCCAGCGCCCGGAGCGGGGGAAAATCCCGGAGGAAGCGCACAAAGAGCGATAGACAGCCGACGAGCTCCAGCCCGAAGGCGAAAAAGAAAATATTGCGCACCAAGCCTTGAAAATCCTGGGGGCGTCCGGGGTGGTAGCCTTCCTGCACCACGATCCGGTCGCGGAGCGAGATCTTCCGGCCGGCGACAAACAGGATGAATGTGCTGAAAGTCATGATGCCCAGGCCGCCGAGCTGAAGGAGGACCAGGATGATGATCTGGCCTGCCGGGCTGAAATCGACGGACGTGTCCTTGACGATGAGTCCCGTGACGCATACCGCCGATGTCGAAGTGAACAGGCTGTCGATGAAAGACATATGGCCCGAAGCCGAGCTGAACGGCAGGGAAAGGAGAATCGTCCCCAGGAGGATCGCCCCCATGAAGCTCAGGGCCAGCACCTGGGCCGGCCGGAAACGTTTTTCCCTCATTTTTGCCCGCTTTTTTCCCTTTCTCGCGCGAAGTATCACTCTATCCCCGCCCCGATGTGTTGTCAATGTATCGGCGGCACTTGCGATGGGGATAGCTTGCCAATTCCATGAACTGATTCTGCTTTTCGTTCGCGCGCGTTCTTAAAATATCGAGCGGGACCAGGCGCGCCAGGCCGATTTGACACCATAAAAACACCTGTGCTACTTTGTTATTCGACGACATGAACATCCTCCGCCTCATTCTCGACGCCAGCCTGGTGGTCAAGCTCGTCCTTCTGATCCTCATTTTCTTTTCCGTATTTTCCTGGGCGATCATCGTCCACAAGCGCCGGACGCTGAAAACCGCCGGGCTTCAGTCGCGCAAGTTCCTCGACGTCTTCGAGAAGAGCCGGAACCTGTCCGAGGTCAACGAGGCCGCCAAGCGCCACCCCCAGAGCCCGCTCTCCGGAATCTTCCAGGCCGGCTACAAGGAGCTCTCCTACCTAGCCAAGTCCAACCCCCGTATCGCCCTCACGCCCTCGAACGTGGACAGCCTGAGCCGCGCCCTGAGCAAGGCGGCCAACAACGAGATCTCGAAGCTCGAGCGGATGATGAGCTTCCTGGCCACGACCGGGAGCGTCACGCCCTTCATCGGCCTGTTCGGCACGGTCTGGGGCATCATGGACGCCTTCCACAAGATCGGCGTCGTCCGCTCGGCGAGCCTGGTTACCGTCGCCCCGGGCATCGCCGAGGCGTTGATCGCCACGGCTGTCGGCCTGTTCGCCGCCATTCCTGCGGTCATCGCCTACAATGCCTACCTGAGCCGCATCAAGGATCTGATAGGCGACATGGAGGACTTTTCCTCGGAATTCCTGGGGATCGTCGAAAAGCTCTATGGCTCTTAAAATCACGCCCCTGCGCCGGGGACGGCGGGAGATCGGCACGTCGCTCTCCGAGATCAACGTCACGCCCTTCGTGGACGTCATGCTCGTCCTGCTCGTCATCTTCATGGTCACGGCGCCGATGATGCAGTCCGGAATCGGCGTCGCCCTGCCCCAGGCCGAGACCGAGTCCGCGCCCGCCGAGGAGGGCGTCATCCTGACCATCACCAAAGACCGCTACATCCACATCGGCGAGGCGGTCATCAACATCCAGCTCCTGGAACGGACGCTCAAGAACACCTTCGCCGGGCGCGAGAAAAAAATCGCCTTCATCCAGGCGGATAAAGACTTGTCCTACGGGTTCTTCATCGAGACGCTGGACGTCGTCAAGAAAGCGGGCGTCGAGGTTGTCGGCCTCGTCACGGAGCCCGGAGCGGCCAGGCCCAGGCGGAAACGGTGAGAGAACGTCGCAATCCTTGTGATGTGCTTAATCTTTGTGGGGTGCCGCACCACCCCGCTTCATTGACTGCGATAAATCACAATCATGGCGATGTTGAAGGCAACAATGCGTGATAGGTCGGCGAACAGGCCGTTCAAGCGGGCCCTCGCCTTCTCCGTGGCGGCCCACGCAACGCTCCTCGCCCTGATCGCCGCCTCCCCCCGGCTGCCCCTGTCCAAGAAACCGGGCCTGGTGCATTACATCCCCTTGAACCTGGGCGGCTTGCCCGGCGGCGGGGGCGGAAGCCTCCGGGCGCAGCCCGCCCGGCCCGCGGCCCAGGAAACGCCCAAGGCGAGCCTCCGCGACCTGACCACGGCCGAGAAAGCGCAGGAGAAGCCCCGCTCCGATCTCCGCTACCCGACGGACAAACCCAAGCGGGATAAAACGACGGAAAAGAAAACAGCCGTCAGCGCTCCCCAGCCCGGAGCCAAGCCCGCCCCCTCGGCGGGCGGGTCCGCGACCGGCGGCGGGGGCGGCTCGGGAGTGCGGATCGGCACGGGCGAGGGCGGAGGCGGCGGGTTCGGCACGGGACTCGCCTCCCAGATCGGGCTGTCCGACTTTCCGTACACGTATTATCTCCAGATCATCACCGACCGCGTCTCCGCCAACTGGTTCACCTCGCTCGTCGACCCGGGCGTCAAGGGCGATTTCCAGTCGGTCGTCTATTTCCAAATCTTCCGGAGCGGCCAGATCTCCGAGGTCCGGATCCACGAGTCGAGCGGGTTGCGCTCGCTCGACCAGTCGGCCATTCGGTCCGTCCAGAGGTCCGCGCCCTTCCCCCCTTTGCCAAGGGAATATGACAAGGATCACCTGGGCATTTTTCTCATCTTCGAGCATTCCCGATGAAAACCTTGCCCGTTGTTCTTGTTTTCCTCTGCCTCGCCGCCGGCGCGCTCCTCCCCCAGCAAGACGTCGTCCTGACCATTCGCGAGGGCGTTCCGGCCATCTCCCTGGCCCTGCCCAATTTTCTCGTTCCGAACGAATTGGCCAAGGCGCAAACCGCCGCGGCCGAACTCCATGACGTGCTGTCCGCAGACCTGGGCTTCAGCCGCGTCTTCCAGCTCCTGCCCAAAAGCTACTATTCCTACATCAAGCCTCTTTCGCCGGGACCGGTCGCCTTCAAGGACTGGTCCTCGATACAGGCCGCCCTCCTCCTGACCGGCGAGGCGTCCGAGGCCGCGGGCGGGAACATCGTCCTCGAGGGCAAGCTCTACGACGTCCGCTCGGAGAGGCTCATCTTGGGCAAGCGCTTCCAGGCCGAGCCGGGCCTGCTCCGGCTCATGGCCCACCGGCTGGCCGACGAAATGCTCAAGGTCTACGGCGAAAAGCCGGTCTTCACCTCCAAGATCGTGTTTGTCTCGAACCGCGACGGGAACGACGAGCTGTACATGATGGACTACGACGGCGCGGGCCAGACACGCCTGACGTTCAACGCCGTCCGCGATTACATGCCCTCCTGGTCGGCCGACGGCCGCCGCATCGCTTACACCTCGTACAAAAAAGAGTCCGCCGGGCTCTACATCCTCGACCTCGACCAGGGCAAATACTCGGCCGTATCGACCCGGGGCGTGAATTTCTCCCCGGCCTTCTCTCCGGACGGACGGAAGCTGGCCTTCTGCTCGACCATGGACGGAAACTCGGAGATCTATGTCGCCGATTCGGACGGCCGCAACATCAAGCGCCTGACCTTCGGCGCCGGGATCGACACCGCCCCGAGCTGGTCCCCCACGAGCCGGGAGATCGCCTTCACCTCGGACCGCGGGGGAACGACCCAGATCTACATCATGGATGCCGAGGGGACCAACGTCCGGCGGGTGAGCTTCGGGGGCAACTACTTCGACTCCCCGGCCTGGTCGCCCACGGGCGACCGCATCGTCTGCGCCTGCCGCGTGGACAACGTCTTCGACCTGTACGTCCTCAACCTCCGCACCCGCCAGTTCACCAAGCTCACCGAGAGCAACGCCCGGAACGAGTCTCCGAGCTGGAGCCCGGACGGACGCCACCTCGTCTTCGCCTCGAACCTCAGGGGCGGCAGCCAGATATTCTGCATCGACTACGACGGAACCAACCTCCGCGCCCTGACCTCCCGGGGAGCGAACAAGCTTCCCGACTGGTCCAACTGACCGGCTCACCGGCCAAGGTTGACAGGCCTAACTCTGTCATGTATAAAGATTTCGAGGCCTGTAGCCTTATCCTATTTGCAGCGAGGAGGTCTCATGAGAAAAGGATTGGCAATCTGCCTGGCCCTCATCCTGGCCTTCGTCTTCACCGTATCCTGCCGCAAGAAGGTCAAGCAAGTCCCGCCCCCGCCTGCGGCGGTCACGGAGCAACCCGCGGTCGAGAAAGTGGATGAGGGAGCCAAGGTCGTCCGGCCCACGCTCTCCGAGGAGGAGATCTACGCCTCCAAGACCCTGGACGAGCTGAACCGGCAAGCCCCCCTGGCCATGATCCATTTCGATTACGACAAGTACGACATCCGCGAAGATGCCTCGCCCGTCCTCCAGTCCAACGCCGCGTGGCTCCAGAGATTCCGAACGGCCAAGGTCCTGATCGAGGGTCACTGCGACGAGCGGGGAACCGAGGATTACAACCTGGCCTTGGGAGAGAAGCGGTCCAAGAGCGCCCAGGACTACCTGGTGTCCTTGGGAGTCGAGCCCGGCCGCGTGAAGATCATCTCCTACGGCAAAAGCCAGCCTCTCGACCCGTCCTCGAACGAATTCGCCTGGGCCAGGAACCGCCGGGCGCAGTTCCTGCTGATAGAGAAATAAGGGCTTCGAGACTTCACCGACATGAGGCGGCGAATCGCGGTTCTCCTGGCGCTCGTCCTGGCCTGCGGCCTGACGGCGGCAGGCCAGAGCAAAAAAGCCTATGAGCTGATCTACGAGGACATCCAGCTGCTCAAGCAGCAGCTGGCCAAGTTCGAGGAGAAGTTCAGCGCCTTTTCGGCGGAGATCGTCGCCCTGACCGTCCAGGTGCGGGAGATCCAGTCCCTTCTCAAGCTGCTTCAAACCGACCAGGCCGGGTTGAAGCAGGGAATCCAGGGCATCCCCGGGCTGAACCAGATCGTCCTGGACCGGCTGGAAACAATCAGCCAGCAGCTTGCGCGCCTGGCCGAGGACATCATCGCCTCTCGCTCAGCATCCCCGCCGGAAGAGGCCGGGGCGGCTCCGGAGACGGGAACCAAGCCGGCGGACAAGCCCCGCGACCGCCAGCCGGCCCGAAGCGCTCCCCCTGAGACAATTCCCGACCCGGCGACGTCCACTCAAGCGCCGAAAGAGATTTACGATATGGCCTACGCCGATTATCTCAGGGGGAACTACAACCTGGCCGTCGACAGCTTCAAGATCTACCGGGAGCAGTTTCCGGGAAGCCCCCTGGCCGACAACGCCTTGTACTGGATCGGAGAATGCTATTTCAGCCAGAAGAAGTTCGAGGACGCCATCGAACAATTCAACCTCCTATTGTTCGACTATCCCCTGGGAGACAAGGTGCCGGCCGCATACCTGAAAAAGGGTCTGTCGTTCCTGGAGATGGGAAAGAGGGAGGAAGCCCTCTCGGTCTTCAAATTGTTGATCACCAAATATCCCAGCGAAGACGAGACCCGGATCGCCCAACAGAAGGTCAAGGAGATTCTAGGACAAAATGAGGGACATCAACAGCCTTAACCGGGTCCTGCTGGTCGGCCGCGTGGGAAGAAAACCGGAATTACGCTATCTGCCCCAGAAGGAGAGGGCCGTGGCCAATTTCACCATGGCCACCAACGAGCGGTTCTTCAATCCCACGACCCGCGAGACGTCGGACAAGACCGAATGGCACCGCATCGTCGTCTGGGGCAAGCTGGCCGAATTCTGCGACAAGTACCTCGCCCAGGGGCGGCAGATCCTGGTCGAGGGCAAGCTGCGGACCAGAAGCTGGACGGACAAGGAGGGAGGGAAGAGGAGCACGACGGAAATCGAAGCCCAGAATATCGTCCTCATCGGCCGTCGCCCGGAAGCCGGGACGGAAGAACCCTACCAGCCGCAGCCGGCGACGGCCGTCTCGGATTTCCCCGTGGATGAAGAAGAGCCCGACATGCCCCGCAGCGGAGAGGACGAAGAGATCCCCTTCTGACGGTTCGCATACAATACGCGTCGACGACTGCCCCCCGCGGGGCGGGGAGTGCGCCATGAACGACCCTTCCGACCCCGAAAGCCTCTTCCGGGAAGGCATCAGCGAAGAACATCGTCCTTGGGGGAAATTCAGGGCTTTTCCCCATCGGCAGGCGGGCGGCCTTAAAATCATCACCGTCAACCCGGGAGCCGCCCTCTCCCTGCAGCTCCACCGCCGCCGGGCCGAGTTCTGGGTGGCGTTGGACGCGGGGTTGGAAGTCACGGTCGGCGGCCGCGTCATCAGGCCCGAGCCTGACGACGAGATCTTCATCCCCGCCGAAACGGCCCACCGCCTGCGCAACACGGGCGGCCGTCCCGCCCGCATCCTGGAGATCTGGGTCGGAGAATCCGAGGAATCGGACATCGTCCGCCTGGAAGATATCTACGGCCGGACCTGAGCCGGTCGCGTCGCGGAAGAAACAGGCCGCTCCCTCACTCCCCTCCGCTCAAGAGGAGGGCGTGAGGATGCCGGGCCAGGGTTTTTTCCGTGATAAACTCCTCCACCTCCTGGGCGGTGCGGAGGTTCATGGCCTGGCTGATCATGCGCCGCACGGTTCGCTGCTCGACCGAGCGCAGCGCTATCTTGATCCGGGGAATGAAGATGGGATTCATGCTGAATTCTCGAAGGCCGAGCCCGAGCAGGACAAGGGCCGACAGCGGCTGGGCGGCCATCTCGCCGCAGACCGTGACGCCGCCGGCCGTGTCGATGATGAATTTTACGAGGCGCAGAACCGACGGGTGAAGCGGCTTGTAGAGGTGCGACACGAACTCGTTGGAGCGGTCGACGGCCAGGTAATACTGGATCAGGTCATTCGTTCCGATGCTGATGAAATCCGCTTCCCTCACCAGGATGTCGGCGATGGCCGCCGCGGCCGGCACTTCGATCATCAGTCCCATGGGGATGTTGTCGTCGAACTTCACTCTTTTGGAGCGGAGGTCGGCCTTGACCTCCTCGAGCATGAGCTTGACCTCCCCCACCTCCTCGACCTCGGTGATCATGGGGATGAGCAGACGGAGGTTGCCCAGGGCGCTGGCCCGGAGGACGGCACGCAGCTGCGTGCGGAAAACGTCCGGGTTCTTGAGAGACAAGCGGATGGCCCGCAGGCCCAGGGCGGGGTTGGGTTCCTGCTCGACGCGGAGCAGGGGCAGAGCCTTCTCCCCGCCGATGTCGATCGTCCGGATGCAAACCGTGGCCGGATAGGCCGCCCGGGCGAGATGCGAATAGGCCTGGTAATGTTCCTCCTCATCGGGCAGGGTGGCGCTCCGGAGATAGAGGAACTCGGAACGGAAGAGGCCGACGCCCTCCGCGCCCAGAGACAGGGCCTGGGAGACTTCCTCGGGCAGTTCGATATTGGCCATGGTCCGGAAACGGAATCCGTCCAGGGTCAGCGAAGGGAGCCGCGCCGTGCGGCGGAGCTCGAGG
>CAZFTV010000001.1:31211-36117 GCA_964521765.1 uncultured Eubacteriales bacterium | reverse complement strand
GGAGCCCGAGGCGGTAGTCGTCGTACCGGTCTTTCTTGCTCTCGAATTCTCTCAGGAGGGCCGGAGTCGGGTTGATGATGACCTCGCCGTCGGTGCCGTCCACGATCATCTGGTCGCCGTTTTTCACCCGTCCGCTGATATCGTGCAGGCCGACAACGGCCGGAATGTTGAGCGACCGGGCCAGGATGGCGGTGTGAGAGGTCGGCCCCCCCATGTCCAGGACCACGCCCAGGATGTTCCCCCGGCTCATCAGGCCGGCCGCCTCCGCGGGCAGCAGATCGTGGGCGACCAGGAGCTTCGGCTTCTTCGAGGCGCCCCGGGGCGTCCGTATGCGGCTGAGGTTCTTGCAAACCCTGGACAAGACGTCGGAAATGTCCAGATGTCTCTGTCGGAAATACTCGTCGCTCAAAGACTCGAAGATGCGTCGGTAATTGGCGTTGACCTGTGTGAGCGCCCATTCCGCCTTGACCCGCTCTTCAGTGATGATCTTGTCCAGTTTGGCTAGAAGCGACCGGTCCTCAAGGATAAGGCGGTGGGCGTCGAAAATAATGGCCTGCTCCTCGCCGGCCTGCTTCCTGATCTTGGACCGAAGAAGGGACAGTTCGAGCCGGGTCTGGTTGATGGCCCGGTTCAGCCTGGCTTTCTCGGCTTTCACCCTCTTGGCGGGGATACTCTCTCGACGGACGGAAAAGACCGTCCTGGAGCTCACGTATGCCTCGCCCATGGCGATACCCGGCGACGCCGGAATGCCCCTCAGCCGGAAAAGCTCCATGTCTCTACTCTTTTTCCTCGAACTTGTCCCTGACCAGCTTGGCCAGGGCGTTAAGCGCCGCCCTCTCGTCCCGTCCGGCGACTTTCAGGGTGATGATCGAACCCTGGGTTGCGGCCAGGGTGAGAATGCCCAGGATGCTCTTGCCGTCGATCTTGGCGCCGTTCTTGATGATCTTGACCCGGGAGATGTATCGGTTGGCCAGGTTGACGAACTTGACCGCGGCGCGGGCGTGAAGCCCCAACTTGTTGTCGATGAGGAGTTTTTTCTGGACCATATCCCGCCCGTCCGCTTTCTCAGCGCTTGGAGTTGAGCAGGGCGCTGGCCAGATGGATGTTCTTCTTGCCCTGCTCTACGACCTTGCGGGCCACCTCCTTCAGGTTGTTGCTCCTCTGAAGGGAGACGAACTTGATGAGCATGGGCAGATTGGCGCCGGTGATGATCTCCACCTCGCCGTCCTTAAGGAAGCTGTAGCTGAGGTTGGAGGGAGTGCCCCCGAACATGTCGGTGAAGATGACCACCCCGTTTTTTTGGCTCACCCGTTTCAAGCTGTTGTTGATTTTCTTCTTCGATTCCTCGACATCGTCGTACCAGCCCAGGGAGATGGCCTCGATATTGGGGGCTTCGCCCAGGATGATGGTCAGGGCGTTCAGAAGCTCCTCCCCCAGCTTGCCGTGCGATACGATGATGCCTCCGATCATGCCTTCCGTCTCCCGGTCGCGCCGCCGGGCCGGCCGCGCCGTCACTTCAGGATATCTCGATGATAAATGCTTATATCATACTTCCGCGTCCGAAGGTAAGACGCCAGTTCCTCAGCGACAACCACCGACCGGTGACGTCCGCCCGTGCAGCCCACGGAAACCCGCAGCTGGGTCTTTTTCTCCTCGATGTAGAGGGGGAGCAGGACATCCAGAAACCGGAAAAGCTCCGCCAGAAAGGCCGCCGCCGCGGGGGGCCGCAGGATGAATTCCCGAACGCGGCGGCTCTGCCCCGTCAGGTTCTTGAGACCCGCGATATAATGCGGGTTGGGAAGAAAACGGGCGTCGAACACGAGGTCCGAGTCGAGCGGCAGGCCATGTTTGTAGCCGAAGCTGACGATCATGACCTGCAGCAGGCTTTTGGGCGCTTTCAGGAATCGCGCGGCCAGCAGCGTTTTCAAGGCCTGCAGAGGCGTGGATGTGGTGTCGATGACCTCGTCCGCCATCTTCCTGACCCGGTCGAGCCGCCGGCGTTCAAGTCTCACGCCTTCCAGGACGGGCTTGCGGGCCGCCAGGGGGTGGGGACGGCGGCTTTCACTGAAGCGCTTGACGAGCGTCTCGTCCGCGGCGTCGAGAAAAATAAGGCGGGGCGAGACGCGCTTCTTGATCTGGCGCCAAACCTTGGGGAACTCCTCGAGGAAGCCATGCTCCCGGATGTCCACGACCAACGCCAGGCGGGGGATTTCGACTTTTTTGCTACGCCACAGATCCACCAGGATGGGGATGAGCCTGGCCGGCAGGTTATCGATGCAATAATACCCCAGGTCTTCCAGGAAGCGGCTGGCGACGCTCTTTCCCGAGCCGGAAAGACCGGTGATGACCAGAAACCGGTCAACCTTGCGCAAGAGTCCTCCGGGCTTTTCGCGGCCCCGCGGCCAGGGCTCGATGGAGCTGACGGATGATTTCCCGGGAAGCGTGATAACCCTTCCGCCGCAGGAGGTAGACCTTGCAGGCCACTTCGATCAGCGTGGCGATATTCCGGCCCGGCCCGACGGGCAGGCTGATCTGAGGCAGGCGGACGCCGAGCACCCGGCGTTCCTCGGGCGCTTTGAGGCCCAGCCGGTCTCCGTCCTTTCCCCTCCCTCCCCCCTGCCGCAGGGCGATCACCAGGTCGATGAGGGACTGCCCGCGGATGGCGGACGCGCCGAAAATCTCCTTGATGTTGATGATGCCCAGGCCCCGGACTTCCATGTAATGCCTCCCCAGCTCGGGAGGCGAGCCGACGAGGCGGCCGTCAGCCCGCCGCCGGACCTCGACCGCGTCGTCCGTCACAAAGCCGTGGCCCCGGGCGATGAGCTCCAAAGCGCTCTCACTCTTGCCCACGCCGCTGTCGCCGACGATGAGCACGCCCAGGTTGAACATGCGCAGCAGTCCGCCCGAAATCAATTGCCGCCCCGCCGTGTCCCGGCCCTTCCGCCGCTCAGCCTTCATGAAGGCTTTCTTCCTCCTGCCGGATGACATCCAGGACCTGGCGGGCCGTTTCAGCTCCGGCCAGGCGCTCGGCGAGGGCCGACGATTTCCGCAGCAGATGGGCGATGGCCGCCAGGATACGAAGGTTCAGGCCGGGGTCGGCCGGGTGGGAGACGACGAAGAAAAAAAATCGGACCGGTTTTCCGTCGGGAGCATGGAATTCCACCCCCCTTCGGGAGAGGGCCACGAGGACGACCGGGTTTTTGATTCCCTTGTGCTTCGCATGCGGGATGGCGAACCCGCCCCCCACGGCCGTGCTGCCCTCGTTTTCTCTCTTCAACAATTTATCGTACAGCTCTTTGTCCTTGGAAATTTTCTTGGCCCGCTTCAGAGCCGTGACCATTTCCCGCAGAGCGGAATTGCGCTCCCCGGCTTTGACATCGAGGAGAACCAGGTCTTCCGCGATCAAGCTGAAAAGTCTCATGTCCGGTCCTTCGTCCTCTCGCTAGTCCGGGTCCACGAGACCGAAGTGCCCGTCCCGGCGCCGATAGACGAGCGCCCATTTCTCCGTCTTCAGCTTCCGGAACATGAAGACATCCCGTTTCTTGAGGTCCAGGTTGAGGATGGCCTCCTCCACGGTCATGGGCTTCAGGGAAAACTCGTCGGCGGGAATCACCCGTTTTCTCGGCTCGATGACGTCCTCCGCCGGAAGAGGGACGGGCGGCTCACGGCGGCCGCGGCGCCTGCGCTCCAGGAGCTTTTCTTTCTCCTTCTTTATCTTCTTCTCCAGGCCGTCGAAGGCCTCGTTCAGGGCGCTGAACAGGTCGGCGTTTTCCTCCTTGACCATGGCTTTCAGGCCGCGGCTCGCGGCTCGCAGCTCGACTCCGTGCCGATGCTTTTCCCGAGAGAGGAGGATGTCGAGCTCCGCGACGGGGCCCATGTTCTTCTCCAGTCCTTTCAGCCGCTTGTCGCAATAGAGCTTGACTTCGGCCGTCAACGGCATGTGACGGGCGGTCAGACGAACGTTCATGAGCTGTTTCCCTCCATCATGGATTTCCTCTTTCGGATGTGCGACGGGTCGAGGTTCAGCTGCCGGCGGTACTTGGCCACGGTCCGCCGCGCGATCTTCAGCCCTTGCCTGGACAGGAGCTCCTCGATTTCCATGTCGCTCAGCGGGCGGTCCCTGTCTTCGTTTTCGACGAGCTTGCGAAGCCGGTCCTTGACCATCAGCGACGAGATCTCCTCGCCCATGTCGCCGGAGAGCGACTTGTGGAAGAAATACTTCAGGGGGAAGACTCCCTCGGGAGAGACGAGATGCTTGTTGGCCACCACCCGGCCCACGGTCGACTCATGGACCCCGATCTCTTGGGCGATCTCCATCAGGGTCATGGGCTTGATGAAGTCGAGTCCCTTCTCGAAGAAATCTTTCTGCTTGTTTACGATGTATTTGGCCACCCGGCTTATCGTCCTGTCACGCTGGTCCAGGCTGCGCAGGAACCACAAAGCCTTCTTCAGCTTGTCCCGCAGGAAACGGTAGGCCTCCTGGTTGGAGCGGGAAGCCTGGCGAAGGAGTCCGCGGTAGTAGGCGTTGAGCCGCAGGCGGGGAAGGCCCTCGTTGCTCAGGCTCACCTTCCACTCCTCCCCCTCCTTCTCGACGACGATATCGGGGACGACATAGGTCGTCCGGTCCTGGGAATACTTCCTCCCCGGCGCGGGGTCCAAGCGTTTGATGACTTCGATATGCGCCCTAATCTCGGCCAGGGGAATCCCCAGCATCTTGGCCAAAAGAAGATAATCGGATTTCTCCAGGAGAGCCAGGTGATCGGAGACGATGGTCCTCGCGACCTCGTCGGCCAAGCTGAGGTCCTCCATCTGGGCCAGGAGAGCCTCTTTGAGGTCGAGGCTGGCCGCGCCGACCGGGTCGAACTTCTTGACCATCACATGCTTTCCGCCTTTGGCCAGCAGATAA
>CAZFTV010000001.1:29607-31201 GCA_964521765.1 uncultured Eubacteriales bacterium | reverse complement strand
GGGACCGGACTTTGCGGACGACCTCAATGTCCGCACCCGCCGCCGCGGCCACCTCCTCCTCGGACAGCGTCAGGTAGCCGTCCTCGTTTGTGTTGCCGATGATGACCTCGGCAACCGCCTTTTCGACGGGGTCGAATAACGTCAGCTGGGCTTGCCAGGTTAGATGATCCCAGAGGGAAGGGCTCCGGCTCAGGGTGCTCTCCAGAGAGGGGACGTCTCTGCGCTCCGGAGAGTAGGATCGGAAACCGTCGTCAAAAAATTGCCCGAAATACGCCTCGGCCTCGTCCCCCTCCGCGTCGCCGCCGAGCTCGGCCGGTATGTTGCCTTCCTCGGGGCCGGGCCCCTCAGCCGCGGCCTCGGGCTCTCCCTCCGCCTCACCCTGCTTTCCGACTTCCTCCGCGGCGGGAGGGCTGTCGTCGGTTTCTTCCTCGAGCTCAAGCATCGGGTTGTCGGCCAGCTCCTCGTTGATGACGTCCACGACCTCCAGATTGGTCAGGGGGAGGAGCTTGATGGCCTGTTGCAGGGCGGGCGCCAGGATCAGCTTCTGGATCTGTCGCTGGTCTAAACGTTGCTTGAGCATGATGTTCTCAGCTCAGGGTGAAACGCTCGCCCAGGTAGCTTCTTTTGACTTCTTCGGAGAGGACGAGGTCGGCGGGAGTCCCAGACTTGAGGATGGACCCCCCGTGAATGATGTAAGCTCGGTCCGTGATGCGGAGCGTTTCCCTGACGCTGTGGTCGGTGATCAGGACTCCGAGGCCCATGGCCTTCAGGGACCGGATGATGCGTTGCAGCTCCTGGATGGCCAGGGGGTCGATGCCCGTGAACGGCTCGTCGAGAAGCATGAATCGCGGCCGGGTGATCAGCGCCCTGGCGATCTCCAGGCGTCTCCTCTCCCCGCCGGACAGGGTGTAGGCCCGGGCCTTGGCCAGGCGCTCGAGGCCGAACTCCTTCAGGATCCGGCCCGCGGTCGCCTTGCCCCCGTCGGCCGGCGCGCCCCTCATCTCCAGGATAGCCAAAAGGTTGTCCTCAACGTTCAGCCGGCGGAAGGCTGAAGGCTCCTGCGGCAGGAGGCAGAGGCCCCCTTGAGCCCGGAGGTACATTGGCAGGGAGGTGATGTCGCGCCCGTCGAGGAAGATGCGGCCGGAATCGCCGGGGACGAGCCCGAGGATGATCGAAAACGTCGTTGTCTTGCCCGCGCCGTTCGGGCCCAGGAGGCCGACGACTTCGCCGCCCTTGACCTCGACCGAGATCTCGTCCACGACCTTCCGTCCGCCAAAGGTTTTGACGAGGTCACGCGCTTCGAGGTGAGAAATCATCGTTCAAGACTTAAGACTTAATGACAGTGACGGACCGCTCGCGACCTGTGTTTTCAACGGTGATCGTACCATCGCCCAGATGAAAAGTCAATTTGTCGCCCTCGACCCGGCCCTTTCCTTTTTCGGTCAGAACGGGCCGCCCGGTGAGAACAACCTCGTCCCGGCCTTCGTCGTAGACGGCCAGCCGCCCGCGGCCTTCCCGGCCGCCCTGGACGATCACCACGTCATCGCTGGCGGTGATCCCCTCCAGCTCCCGGCCCTCTTCCCCGAGCCTGACC
>CAZFTV010000001.1:5650-29580 GCA_964521765.1 uncultured Eubacteriales bacterium | reverse complement strand
CTCTCCAGGACGAGCCGGGCGTCGGTTTCGAATGTCATGCGGTTTTCCTCGGGATCGGATTGCAGCGTCCGGGCCGAGATATCCACTCTCTCCTCGCCCTCGCGGCTTTTGGGTTTGTGGGGAAAAACGGCCCGGACTCCCCCCCGGCCCGACGCTCGGCCCGTGTCCTCGTCGAACTCGAATTCCGCGGCGGTCAGCGTTTTTCCTCCCTGCCACATCCGGATATGGCCGCGAAAGAAAAAACGACGGTCCGGGCCGAGATATCTCATCTCTTCCGCAGTGACGAATGACGGGCTTTCCGGCGCGAAAAAACCGACAGCCTGTCGGCGGTCGCGTCCGGTGAAAACGACCTTGGCCCCCCTGGCCTCCAGGTCCCGGCGCTCCAGGCCGAAATCAAGTTCGTCGGCCTGAATTTCGGTCGAATCCAGGGCCGCCCGCGCCTTCCCTCCCCGGCCGGGCCTGACCAGGAGCCAGTCGGAGCTTCCGGTCATGATCATGGACTCGCCCACGACACTCCGGGTCGCTCCGGTGCCGGCCTCTCTCTGGTCCATCCGGGCGCCCGCAAGGGACCGGAATTCCCTCAGCTCTCCCTGCCGGTCAAAGACGAAATCGATCCTCTCCGCCCGGAAACGCGTCCGGTCTCCCGACGGCGACATGAACTCCAGGGAGGAACCGCCCGAACACTCGAAGGAATGGATCTGGCTGCTGTCCTGGAAAGTCCTGATCTTGACCTCCTCGGCCTTGATATCCTGATCGGCGCCCAGCGCGGCGAGTGAGCGTTGTCCGGCGTCGACGCTCGAGGGAAACAGCGGCTCTTCCCGCAGAGACAGGCTCGCTTCCCCCCGCAGATAAATGATGCTCAGCATGTCGGTCCGGCTGAAAAGCTCGAAATCCAGGCGGCGGCACGATCCTGCGCTCCGGCCGCGTCGCAGCGTCACCGGACCCTCGATTTCGCCCTTCCTCGTGCCCTGGTAAAAGACCAGGGACCGGCCGGTGACGGACAGGGGCGTCCCGTCCTGCTCCTGCTTCATATCCAAGGCCAGGTCCCCGCCCAGGATGGCGGTGTAATTCCGGAGGCTGTAGGACAGCCCCGTCCCGCGGCCCTGGAGGAGGGAGGAGGAGACGTCCACCCTCTGGTCGGTGCTGAACATCTCCTCCCGGCGGTCATAAACCACATCGCTCGTGCGAAAGCTCATGCCCCGGAAATCGACGTTGACCGGACCGGCGAAGACATACCTCCAGCGGTCGGCGTCATGAATGATTTCCTCGCCGCTGACCGTAGCCCGATGGCTGTCCTTGCCGCCGTGAATGATGATCCGCACGTTGCCGACCATATGGTACATGTTGTCCGGACCCCTGTAGCTGCGGTCGGCCGTAAATTCGACCCTTTCCCTTCCGCCGCGGAATTCGACAAAGCGGATCCTTTCTTTCTCATCGACCTTCTGCGAAGAGGGGGAAGGCTCGGGTTCAACCCTCTCCCGCCGGCCCGTGCGCCTCAGCAACACGAAGGCGAGCACGGCGGCGAGGAGAAGGATGACGACCAGGGCGGCGGCCCGACGGATCCTTCCGGCCCAGCCGGGTCCCTTGTCTCCGGCCGCGATCACACGGACCTCCGAACATCCTGGACGGACAGATACACGCTCTCCTCTCCGAGGTACGTGGAGGTCTGCAGAGTGAAGACCATGTCGACTCCGTCGCCCGGCCGCAGCTCACCCGCCCATTCCCCGCAGTCCCAGCCGATAGCCTCTCCCGACCGGCCGGCCTGTCTGACTCGGAATTTGATGTGCTTCTCCTTCATCCGGCGGATGGGGCCGTCCACTGCCGCTCCGGTTGCCAGGAATAGGGGCGTGGGGTTGCCCACGCCGAAGGGGGACAGGAGGCGGTAGAATTCCATCAGGGAGCCGTCGAGCTCGTCCAGTCCGAACTCGGAGTCGATGGAAATTTTCCGGCGAAGATCGTCATCGGACAGGAGGGAGTCGGCGCGGCTGTTGACCGCCGACTTGAAGTCGTCCATCCGATCGAGGGGCAGGGAACACCCGGCGGCCAGCTTGTGACCGCCGTAGTTGAGGAACAGAGGGCTGCAGGAGTCCAGGCATTCGATCAGGGAAAACTCGCGGATGCTCCGGCCCGAGCCGAAGGCCAGGCCGTCGCTGTAGGAGAAAAGGATCACCGGCCTGTGAAAGCGATCTTTGAGCTTCGAGGCGACGATGCCCACGACGCCCCGGTGCCAGGAATCGCTTCCCAGGATGAGAACCTTGTAGCTGCGGCTGAGGTCGCCGGCTTGAACTCTGTCCAAGGCTTCGTTGAAAATCTTATTTTCCGTCCTCTGGCGACGGACGTTCAATTCATCGAGACGGCGGGCGATCGAGGTCGCCTCGGAGGGCGATTCCGTCAGAAACAACCGGACGGCCAATTCGGCGCTTTCCAGCCGGCCGGCGGCGTTCAGACGCGGGCCCAGCCGGAAACCGACATCGCCCTCGCTGACCCGGCCGTCCCTTAGCCCGCAGGCTTCGAGCAGGCTTCTCAGGCCCGCGTTGGACACATCCTTCAAGCCCCGGAGTCCCGACTTGACCATGAGCCTGTTCTCGCCCCGCAGCTCGGCCACATCCGAGATCGTTCCGATGGCCACGAGCTTCAGGTAATGGCTCAGCCCGCGCGACGCGCCATTTTCCTGGAAGAGGGCCTGGATGAGCTTGAACACCACGCCCACGCCGGCCAGGTTTTTATAGGGATATGTCTCGCCGGCCTGCATGGGGTCCAGGACGGCCGCCGCTTGAGGCATGTCCCGGCCGGGCAGGTGATGGTCGGTGATGACGACATCAATGTTTTTCTCCCCCGCCCTGCGGACGAATTCGATCGCCTTGATGCCGCAGTCCACGCTGATGACCAGGTTCGTTTTTTTGCCGGTTACGACTTCCAGATGGGACTCTTTGAGTCCATACCCCTCGTCGAGCCGGCCGGGAATGTAATGATCGACCTTGGCTCCCAGGGCCCGCAGGGCCTTCAGGAGCATGACGACCGACAGAACGCCGTCCACGTCGTAATCGCCGAAGATGAGGATGTTCTCCCCCCCGGCAATCGCGCGCCGGATGCGGTTCACGGCCTGCCGCATGCCCGACATCAGGAACGGGTCATGGAGGTCCTGTTCCGTGCCGTGGAGAAAGAGGCGGGCTTCGCCCGGGTCTCGAAGGCCTCGACCGACCAGGACTCGAGCGATGGCCGGAGGAATTCCCAGGATTCGGCTGAGCTCCTCTGCTTCAGGAGCCGCCGGGGGGGAAATCCATCGCGCATCCTTCATTGTTCCAATCTAGCACACTCATTCTTATTCCTCAAATGGGAGGGGAAGCATCTCGCCTCCCCTTTCGTTGACTTTCCTCATCCCCAAAAATACAATGATGGCGCCGTGTGGGGAAACATCAGAAAAGCTCTCAGCCGAACGCGCGAAGCCTTCAAACTCAGGCTGTCCGACGTCTTCCGGAGCGGAAAGGGCCGGGAGGAGACGCTGGACGCGCTCGAGGAAGCCCTCCTCCTCTCCGACGCGGGACCGGCGGTCACGGCCAGGATCATCGACAACCTTCGCCGCAAGAGTCAAAGGACCGACTCCCCGGAACACCTGGCCCGCCTCCTTCGCGACGAGATCCATGCGCTCCTCGCCCCGGTGTCCGGGTCCGAAGACATCCCCGTCCCCTTCGTGCTGATGATGGTCGGCGCCAACGGCGGCGGCAAAACCACGGCGGCGGCTAAAGTCGCCTACCGCTTAAAAAGCCAGGGCCGGACGGTCCTCCTGGCCGCGGCCGACACATTCCGCGCCGCCGCTTCAGAGCAGACCGAGCTCTGGGGGAAAAAGCTCGATATCCCCGTCGTCCGAGGACAGCACGGCGCCGACCCGGCGGCGGTGGTTTACGACGCCATCCAATCCCTCAAAGCCCGCGGCTTCCAGACGCTGGTGATCGACACGGCCGGACGTCTCCATACCAATCACAACCTTATGCAGGAGCTCGACAAGATCCGGCGCATCACCGCCAGGGAGATCCCCGGGGCGCCGCACGAGGCGCTTCTCGTCCTTGACGCCGGTATCGGCCAGAACTCCCTGATCCAGGCCCGTGAATTTCTCAAATTCTCAGGCCTGACGGGCGTCTTCCTGGCCAAGATGGACGGCACGGCCAAGGGCGGAAGCGTTCTCAGCATCGCCGATGAGCTCCGGCTGCCCATTAAATACATCGGCACGGGCGAGGGGGAGGAAGACCTGGCCGTGTTCTCCTCCGTGGATTTTGTGGACGCTCTCCTGTCATGAGCCGCGCGGAAGACCTGTCTTACCTGGAGATGGCTTTCGGCCTGGCGGAAAAGGCCGTGGGCCGAACGAGCCCCAATCCCTGCGTGGGCGCCGTCCTGGTCAAGAAGGGAATCATCATCGGCGCCGGCTGGCATGAAGGGCCGGGCAAGCCCCACGCGGAAATCGTGGCCCTGCGGCAGGCGGGATCCCGGGCGCGGGGCGCCACCCTGTACCTGACTCTCGAGCCCTGCGTTCATTGGGGCCGAACCCCCCCCTGTCTGGGGCCCGTCCTCGAGGCCGGTTTGGCCCGGGTCGTTCTGTCCGGCCATGACCCCAACCCCATCGTCCACCGCCGCGGAGCGGACGCCCTGCGAAAGGCGGGCGTCCGCGTCTCGGTGGGACTGCTGGAGGAAAAAAACAGGAAGCTGAATCAAGCCTATTTTAAGTACATCCGGCACCGCGAGCCGTTCGTCACCCTCAAGGCGGCATCGACCTGGGACGGCCGGCTGGCCACCCGCACCCTGAGCTCGCGCTGGATATCAAGCCCAGCCGCCAGAGACTATGCGCACCTCGTCCGGGCGGAGCAGGACGCCGTCCTGGCGGGCATCGGAACGATTCTCCAAGACGACCCGCTTCTTACCGTCCGACATCCCCTCTGGCCGGAGAAACGGCTCCTGAGGGTGATCCTCGACACGCGGCTTCGATTCCCGGCCGGGGCCCGACTCCTCGGCACTCTGGGCTCGGGAGGGATCTTGATCTTCACCGGCCCCGATATTCCCCGAAGCAAGGCCCTCGCTCTTGAGAAAAAAGGCGTGGAAATTTTTCCCCTCACCCGGGCCGGCAACGGCCTGCCTTTGCGTCCGGTCCTGCAGGAGCTCGGCCGCCGCCGGGTGGCCGCACTGCTCGTCGAGGGCGGCAGCGCGGTTTGTTCCTCGTTTCTGGACGGTCAGCTGGCCGACAAGGTCTTAGTGACCTTGAGCCCGAAGTTGTTCGGAGGCCGGGAGGCTCCCTCGTATTACGAAGGCCGAGGGGCGGCGACCGTCCGCGACGCGCTCCGGGTCGAAAAAGCGCATGTCTTCGAATTGGGAGATGAAATCTTCCTGGAAGGATACCTGTGATGTTCACCGGAATGATTCAGCATCAGGGCCGCTTCCTGCGTTATGGCCGCGGAAAACAGGAAATGACACTGGAGTCCGCGGCCCTGGGGGAACAGTTGAAAGCGGGCGACAGCCTGTCCGTCAACGGCGTCTGCCTGACCCTGACCGCCAAGGACAAGTCCGGCCTGGTGTTCAACCTTTCTCAAGAGACCCTGTCGCGGACGACCCTGGGCGGGCTGACGGCCGGGGCCCCGCTCAACCTCGAGCTTCCCCTGACGCTCAACACGCCCCTCAGCGGTCACTTGGTCACCGGGCACGTGGACTACCGGGGGAAGGTTGTCCGGCTCGTGGAGCGCCGGCCCGGAAGGAGGATGAGCGTCTCCCTGCCGCCCGCGGCCAGACCGCTGGCCGTGCTCAAGGGTTCGGTGGCCGTCGACGGAGTCAGCCTGACGGTCGCTTCGGTCGGTGCCTCCTTTTTCGAAGTCGAGCTCATTCCCCTCACCCTGCGCGAAACGACGTTGGGACGGCTGCGGCCCGGAGACGCGGTCAATGTCGAATGTGACATCATCGGCAAATACGTGTATAATCGATTAAGTAGAGGAAAACGATAGGCTTATGAACTCCTCGGTGGAAAACGCCGTAACCTCGGTCCGAGAGGGCCGGATGATCATCCTCGTCGACGACGAGGACCGGGAGAATGAGGGCGACCTCATGGTCGCCGCGGAAAAAGTCACGCCGGATATCATCAATTTCATGGCCCGCCACGGCCGCGGCCTGATCTGCCTCCCCCTCCTACGGGAAAAGGCGGAAGCACTCCAATTGCCCCTGATGGTCAACGACAACACGGCCCGCTTCCAGACGGCCTTCACCGTGTCCATCGACGCCAAGTGCGGCGTCACGACGGGAATCTCAGCCCACGACCGGGCCGAGACCATCCTGACCGCCATCCGGCCGGAGACGAAGCCCTCGGATCTGGCGCGTCCGGGCCACGTGTTTCCGCTCCAGGCCAGGGAGGGGGGCGTCCTCTCCAGGGCGGGACAGACCGAGGCCGCCGTGGACTTGGCCCGGCTGGCGGGGCTGTATCCCGCGGGCGTGATCTGCGAAATCATGAACGAGGACGGCACGATGGCCCGCATGCCCCAGCTCGAAGCCTTCAGTCATGAATACGGGCTGCCCATCCTGACCATCGCCGCCCTCATCCAGTACCGGCTGAAAACCGAGCGGCTCATCAGAAAAATCGATGACGCCGACCTCCCCACCCGCTTCGGGCATTTCCGCATCGCCGCTTTTGAGGACGTCATCCACGGCGACCACCACGTCGCCTTGATCAAGGGCGTAGTGGACGACGGCCGCCCGGCCCTCGTCCGGGCGCATTCCCAGTGCCTGACCGGCGATACGTTCGGCTCCCTGCGCTGCGACTGCGGAGAGCAACTGCGCAAGTCCATGGAAATCATAGAGCGGGACGGCCGGGGGGTCATCCTCTACATCCTCAACCATGAGGGCCGCGGCATCGGCCTGATGAACAAGATCAAGGCCTACGCCATTCAGGATGCGGGCGCCGACACGGTGGAGGCCAACCAGCAGCTGGGTTTCAAGCCCGACCAACGGGACTACGGCATCGGCGCCCAGATCCTGGTCGCCCTGGGCGTGCAACAAATCCGCCTCATCAGCAACAATCCCCGGAAATTTGTGGGCCTGGCCGGGTACGGCCTGGAGATCATCGAGCGCGTGCCCCTCGAGATCCCCCCTTCGGCCGAGAACGAGAAGTACTTGAAGACGAAAAAGAGAAAGATGGGGCATTTCCTGGATATGGTTTAATGTCTCAATAATAAAAAGCGGAATTGAGATATCGGCCGGGGGGGGGCAGGAGCTCGGCGCCTTGTCGCGGTTTTTCACGCCGCGGAATCTCCAGGTTTCTCGGTCGGCTTCGCGATTCGCCTCCTCCGGAGGCTCAGCTCAGCCGGCCAGCAAGAATATGCCGGAAACTCCTCGAAGCCTGGAGATTCCGGGCTAAACCGCTTATGGCGCCTCGCCCCCCCCCGGCCGAAGCGGCTCGCTTTTATTTTGAGCGGAGGTTACTTTGATTGAAGGATGAAGGTGACGGGGCCGTCGTTGACCAGGCGGACCTTCATCACGGCTTGAAAAACGCCGGTTTCGACCTCGACCCCCTCCTTCCCAAGAGCGGCCGCAAAATCCTCGAAAAGCGCCTGGGCCCTGGCCGGCTCTTCGGCGCCGTCAAAGCTCGGACGGCGGCCTTTGCGAACCGAAGCCGCCAGCGTGAACTGAGAAACGACCAGGGCCTTCCCTCCAACATCTTTGAGGGACAGGTTCATTTTGCCCTCGGCGTCCGGGAAAATGCGCAGCTCGGCCGCTTTTCGGGCCAGGGCCAGAGCCTCCTCGCGGCTGTCCCCTTTTTCCACGCCGACGAGCAGGCAAACCCCGCGTCCGATGCTCCCGGCCGTGCGGCCCTCCGCCTCCACCGACGCCTCGCTGACGCGCTGCAAAACTATGATCATTCCCCTCCCTCGCTTGTTAATTGAAAAGGCGCCCTAAGAATCTCCCGGCCAGAAGCGCCACGCGCCGATAGAAAAATTCGCCGGGATCAAGGGGAGGGGTGAGGCGCCATGCGCGGTTCGGCAAGGAAGCAACGGGTTTCGGAAAGGGGCATGAAAACCGCATAAGGGCTTGGGTTTTGGCAAGCCCTAATAAATAGACTTCCGCGGCGATTGGAACCGCGCCGGGCGCCGAAGCCTTCTCCTTGGTCCAGGTCATCCCCGGCAGCCTTTCAATTGACAAAAATTCCCTCATCGTCTAAGATAAGCCCTCGACAAGGAGAACGATATGATCCGTCACAAATCCGCTATCCGCCAGCACCGCCGGAGCGTGCGCCGCACCGCCATCAATAAGCGCAACAAGACGGTTCTCCGGACTCAAGTCAAGGACCTGCGGGAGAAAGTGCAGGCCAAAGACAAGGAATCGGCTGAAAAAACCCTCCCCGGGGTTCTGTCCGCCGCGGATAAGGCGGCTAAAAAAGGCGTCATTCATAAGAACAAAGCCGCCCGGCTGAAATCCAGGCTGAGCCGCCAGGTGCGGGCGATCACCCCCTCGTCCTCCTGAGCTTGTCATCCCTCGCCCCTCGGCAGTACTCAAACACGAACGACTCGATCATCTCGCGTTGTGCGCCGGCACTGCTCTTGAACGCGTTGTCGAGCCGGTTCAGTTCTAGAAAAAGACGGCGCAGCTGAGGGCGGGACAGGCGGTCAACGGGCAGAAAAAACTCGCGGAATTTCTGCGCATAGAGAGAGCCGTAACTTTCTTTGATCTGCGGCTTGAGTTTCGAGAAGACCGCTTTCCGGTCCATGGATTTGTCTTCCAGCCACGACCTGGCCAGCCGGACGTCCCTGAAAAACCCGGCGATATCGTTGAGAACCTTGAGCTCGGCCTCCCCTTCCTTGAACAGCTTGTCGAGCACTTCCACGCATCTCGGCCAGTCCGCGGTCGAAAGGGCATCGGTCAGACTCCAGGCTTCGACCTCCCTGGTCCAGGCGCAGACCCTGTCGATGTCCTCAACGTCCACGGCCTGCCTGGCCGCGACCTTGTCCGCGGCATAGGACTGAAGCTTGTCGATCTCGATCATCAGCCTCTGGAGGTCGCTGCCGACGACCTCGATCAGGCGCGCCCCGGCCTCGGGCGTAAGCGCGAGCCCGCGCCCCTCAAGCTCATCATTGAGCCAGCCTTGAAGGGCTTTGGGTTTGAGGGCCGCCATCCCCAACTCCACGACATTTTCCCTCTGTTCTTCCTTCGAAGGAGGCATTTCGTCCGAACGCTTGGGCCGGCGAGAATGCTTTTCAAACATCTTATAGACCGGCGAGGACCTATAATGACGGAACCGGCTGGGGTAGAGAACGACAAAAACCGCTCCGGGCAGGGAGCGGCGTTCCTGGAGGTATTCATCCAGGATCTCGGCCTCGACATCGGTCAGCTTGTCTTCCTCCCGGTCCTTAAAGCGGTCTTCGCCGCGGATGGGGAACTCGGCCAGAGTCAGGCGCCAGGGCGAAAAAAAGGTGGGCGCGGTCCGCGCGGCGTCGATGACTTCCGCCCAGCCCGATTCATCCATCCAGAACCTGTCCAGGCTGAACTCAGGGCTCCCGGATTCGAAAAGAAGCCCTTTGAGCGAATCCACGAACCGGCGGCCGAAGAAGGGCTCGTCGCCGTGGAGGAAATAGCAGGGGCTCAGGAAATCCGCCAAACTCTGCCGGACGGGCTCCTTCGGTTCTTTCCCGTCGTCCCGGCCTTTGTTCTTATCCGCCTTTTTCAGGAACGATTGAAGCTCCCTCAGGTATTCGGTGACCGAGGCCATCAAAATCCCTCCAGGATGGCGATGACCAGGCTTCGGGCGAACTTCTCCGACACCTTGTTGACCGCTTCGGTTTCCATCGATTCGAAATCGCTTCCCTGGGGGACTTCGTATTCCTCGATGTACTGATAGGCGGGGTTGGAGAAGATCACCCTTTTCTGGACCGTGTCCCGGAGAGTGACGCTGGCCGTGACGACGATGTTGTACCGGTCGGCCGTCGCCTGGCCGGAATAGGCCATGGGATGTACGGCGAAGCTCAGGATCTCGCCGGTCAGGACGGCCTGGGCCTTGTCCTCGTCGTTCGAGACCTCGACCCGGCCTCGGTTGACGAGCTCATTGATGACCCCCTGGGTCAGCTTGACGTCGAGTTCGAAGCGCGTGGTCAGGTTCTTGAACATGGGAACGCTGATGACCTTGATGTGGGGGGGGAGGAATCCGCCCGTTCCGCGCAGGCGATAGCCGCAGCCCGCGGCGAGGAGCAGGGCCGCGAGCGCGGCCGCCGCCGACCCGGCGGCAAGGGCTCTCAGCCGATGACGATGTTGACCAGCTTGTCTGGAATGCATATCGTTTTTTTCACCCGGGCCTGGCCGATGGCCGCCCGGACCTTGGACAGACTCAAGGCCGTCTCCCGGAGCGTATCCTCGGGAGTCCCGGAGGCGGTTTCGAACCGGTCTCTCAGCTTGCCGTTGACCTGGACGACGATGGTCGCCGTCTCTTCGGCCGCCAGGGCCGGGTCGTAGTCGGGCCAGGCGGTCTTGATCAGGGGGACGGGGTGACCGGTGACCTCCCAGATCTCCTCGCAGACATGAGGCGCGAAGGGCGCCAGAAGCAACAACGTCGTCTCCAGGGCCTCCCGGAGAAGCGCCCGGCCGGCGGCCTCGCGCGCCAGATCCTCCCCGGCCCGGCGGATATGGTTGACGAGCTCCATAATGGAGCTGATGGCGGTGTTGAGATGGAAGCGCTTCTCGATGTCATCCGTCACCCGCTTGACGGTCCGGTGCGCGCGCTTGCGCAACCCGGTGGCGTCGGCCGAAGCCGGGGCTCCTCCCTCCCCGGGCGCCGTCTCGTCGAAAACGCCCCGGCAATCCCGGACCGTCTTCCACAGGCGGTGAAGAAAACGGGAGCAGCCCTCGATGCCGTCCTCGTTCCAGGCGAACTCCTTGTCCGGGGGCGAAGCGAACAGGATGAACAGCCTCAGGGCGTCCGCCCCATAGCGGCCGATGATGTCGTCCGGGTCCACGACATTCCCCCGCGACTTGGACATGGCCGAGCCGTCCTTGGTCACCATGCCCTGGGCCAGATATCGCGGGAAGGGCTCGTCGATTCCGGCCAGGCCCAGGTCGCGGAAGACCTTGGCGAAAAAGCGGGCATAGATGAGATGGAGAATGGCGTGTTCCACGCCGCCGATGTAGAGGTCGACGGGCAGCCAGTAGCCGGCCGCGCGGGGGCTCACCGGCCGCGAGGTTTCATGGGGCGACGTGTAGCGGAAGTAATACCAGGACGAATCGAAGAACGTATCCATCGTGTCGGTATCGCGTCGGGCCGGACCGCCGCACCGGGGACAGGCCGTGCGCACAAAGGATTCGAGCTTTTCCAGGGGGGAGCCCTCGGTCCCGGTCAGGGGCGCGTCGGGCGGGATTTCCACGGGGAGGTCGTCATAGGGGACGCCGACCGCTCCGCACTTCGGGCAGTGCACGACGGGGATGGGCGTCCCCCAGTATCGCTGCCGGGAAATGCCCCAGTCGCGAAGGCGGTAGATCGTGCTCTCCCGCCCGAAACTCATCTCCGCGGCGCGGCGGTTCATCTCCGCCACGGCCTCACGGCTGAGCCGGCCTGAAAACGGCCCGGAGTTGACCATGCGGCCGTATTCCTCGAAAGCCCGGCTCTCGGGCATGTCTTCCGCGCCTCCCTCGGGTTCAATGACCGTGCGGATGGGAAGCCCGTATTTCAGGGCGAATTCGTAGTCCCTTTGGTCGTGAGCGGGAACGGCCATGATGGCCCCCGTTCCGTATTCCATGAGGACATAATTGGCCAGCCAGACGGGAATCTCCTCTCCGCTGAAGGGGTTGACCGCTTTGAGCCCCGTGTCCCTTCCTTCCTTGGCCGCTTCGGAGGGGTCGCGCCTGGTGTGGGATTCGTGGGCGGCCCGCTCCGCCCACGCCCTCAGGCCCGGCGATGCGTTCGAGCCGGCCAGGATGCGCTCCACCAGGGGATGTTCGGGCGAGAGGACGAGGAATGTGGCGCCGTAGATCGTGTCCACGCGGGTGGTGAAGACCTCGATCTCCGCGTCCAAGGCAGGCACGCGGAACACAAGATGCGTTCCCGTGCTCTTTCCGATCCAGTTCTTCTGCATGAGGAGGACGTGCTCCGGCCAGTCCTGGAGCCGGTCGTGACCGGAGAGAAGCTCCTCGGCGTAGTCCGTGATCTTCAGGAACCAGTGCTCCGTCCGCTTCTGCTCGACCTCGGTCTCGCACCTCCAGCACCCGCCCCCCTGGGCCTGCTCGTTGGCCAGGACGGTCCGGCACTGGGGGCACCAGTTGACCCAGCTCTCTCGGCGGAAAGCCAACCCCCGCTCGAACATCTTGAGAAACAGCCACTGGTTCCAGCGGTAGTACTCCGGCAGGCAGGTGTTGACCTCGCGCGTCCAGTCGTAGCCGAGCCCCAAGCGCTTGAGCTGGACCTTCATGTGAGCGATGTTGTCCAGGGTCCAGTCGCGGGGGTGGATTCCGTGCTTGATGGCCGCGTTCTCGGCCGGCAGCCCCAGGGCGTCCCAGCCGATCGGGTGAAGGACGTTGAAGCCCCGCATCATCTTGAAGCGGGTGATGACATCGCCGATGGAGTAGTTCCGGACATGGCCCATATGAATCCGGCCCGAGGGATAGGGGTACATCTCCAGGCAGTAGAATTTCGGCCGCGCGTCGTCCTCCCGGACCTGGAAGGCGCGGAGCTCTTCCCAGGACTTTTGCCACTTGGCTTCGACTTGTTCGAAAAGATAGTGTTCCTGCATGGCCTTCTGGACTCGGCGGAAAGGGGATCGGCCCGTAAATCGCCAGGAATTCTCCGTCAAATGTTACGGTGAACCCGGCTAAAAGTCAAGAAATCCGGACTTGCCGGATTTTTCACGCCCTCCCTCGCGCTCTTCTCGGGGGCTCCGCAACTCGCCCCCCCGACCGCTCCGGAGACAGCTTCCTTTTGCCCCCCTGTTTCTCCAGGGGGGACACAAGGGGGGGTAAATATCACTTAGGTCAATCGGGAGCTGTCTCCGGGGGGCTCAGACATGCTCGCCGGCAAGAATGGCGGCGCGGTCCGGAATGAGGCACGAAAAGCATCTCGCTCGGATTTCAAGACGGCCTTGACTTCGACCCGGATATGGCCAAGAATGAAAAAACCTTGAGCAAGTTCGTAATGCGGCCGTTCATGGCGGCGTTTGTCTTGTACGCGTCATGGCTCGCCCCCCTCCTTGCCGATACGAACGGACAGAAATCTGAAACGCAGGAGAAAAATGTTCGGGTCGTCAAGGACGACCTGGGCTATGAATTCCGGCTGGGCGCGCCGCCGCGCCGCATCATCTCACTGGCTCCGAACATCACCGAGATTCTGTTCGCCCTCGGCCTGGGGGAGCAAGTCTCGGCCGTCACCCGATACTGCGATTTCCCCGCCGAGGCGGCGCGCAAGGCGAAAATCGGGGGGCTGACCGACCCCGATATTGAGAAAATCCAGTCTCTGGAACCAGATCTCGTCCTGGCCTACAGGGGAAACCCGCTCGGGGCCGTTAGGAAAATGCGTGAGCTGCGCCTGCCGGTTTTTGTCCTGGATGAGGGAAGCAAGCTCAATAACCTGATCGAAATGATCTCCCGGGTCGGCCGGGTGACTGGGCGGGAGCCGGAGGCCGAGGCCCTTGTCCGCAGGCTCAGGGAAGAAATGGAAGGGATTAAAAGCCGGCTGAGAAAGACCGGCGCCGGGCTCAGGGCTTTTTTGCTCCTGCCCGGCGAAGGGCTGTGGACCTGCGGCTCGCAAAGCTACGTCCATGACCTTCTGGAGCAGGCGGCCGCGGTCAACATCGCCGCCGGCATCCCCCGTCCCTGGGCCCCCTTCAGCCGGGAGGGACTCCTGGCTGAGGACCCCGATGTCCTGGTCCTTCTCGCCCGCGATCCCCGGGCCTTCGAAGAAGCCCGAAACCGGCTCAGGGCCGACCCCCGGTTGCGACACCTGAAGGCCGTCCGGCTCAACAGGCTGATTTTTGTCGACGAAAACAAGGCCTCGCGCTTCGGCCCCCGTCTTGTCGAAGTCTACGCCGAACTGGCCCGCGCCCTCCACCCGGAGTGTTTTAAGGAAAATTCGGGACATCAGCCATCCTGAAATTGCCGATAGATTCGCTCCGTATTCTAATGATAAAAATTCCACAAATACACTCCGTTGCCGGATAAGGAAGCTGAGACCAGGGGGAAGGGTGAGATGTCATGCGCGGTTCAACTAGGAAGCGACAAAAGGGCTGCCGTCCCATTTGAGAATCACGAGAGAAATGGCGGAGACGCCGGCTTTGATGCTAGAATGATTGGCCCATGACCCTTTTTTTCGTGAAGGATTCCCGGCATCATTACCGATGCTTCGAAGCGGACCCGGCGGGCTCGCCGACCGTGCGCTTCAGCCGGGCGCGCAAGGCCCTGGAAAAGGCGAAGGAAAAACTCATGCTCCTCCCCCAGAGAGTCCTCCGCCGGGAACAGGCCTTCGCCAACGCCGCCAGGCTAGGAACGGAGGAAAAAGTGACCGTCTCCCATTCCGGGCTTCTGGGCGACAAGCCCATTCAGAGGAAATTTCGGCTGTTCCTTCATAAACAGAGAACATCCCATCTCATAGCCCTGACCGGAGAAGCGATCCTCCTTCCCCTGGCCGGCCTCAGCGGGCTCCTGCCCGGACCCAACGTGGCCTTTTACTCGCTGGCTCTCCTCATGATCCTCCAGTGGCGAGCCCAGAGGGGAATCCGCAAGATTCTCCATAGCCCCCTGGAATTCAAACCCGACGCTCTCCTGGCCGAGTGGGAACGCGCCGTGGAGGACGGCCGCCGCGAGGATTTTCGCCCGATTTTGAAGCGGATCGAGGGGGAGCTCGGCGTGGGCAAGGCCGGAAAGATCCTGGAAAGGCCGAGGGCCCGCCGCAGCAAGGCCTGACAATCTCTCAGAGACCCGTGAGCCAAGGCCGCGGCTTTATTTGACAAAGACCGCTGATTGTTTTAATTTGAGGTCATCATGCTTTTATCCCTCAACCAGGTCTTGTTGATCGTCATCGTCCTGGCCGCTGTCGTGGCGGTGACCGTCTTCGTCATCCTGGCCCTCCAGATCAGGAAAACCGCGACTGAAGCGGAGAAGACCCTGGTTGAATACAAGGAGCTGGCGAAAAGCCTGCAGCTCCTCGACCAGACTCTCAAGGACAAGCTGGAAGTCCTGGGCGAGACCCTCGAGGCCGCGCGCAAGACCGCCGTCCAGGTCTCGGGCACAACGCTCTGGCTGTCAACCAGGATCTTCCGGCCCACCTTCAAATGGTGGCCCATGCTGGCGCCCGTATTGAGGTTTGTCTGGAAAAAATGGAAGCAAAAAAAGGAGGAACGTCATGTCCGAAAGTAAAGGTTCTGCCCTGGAAACGATGTTCACCTTCCTTCTGGGGGCGGCCGCGGGTTTCGCTCTGGGCATCCTATTCGCCCCGGCCAGCGGCAAGGAAACCAGGAAGAAAATCAAGGAAGAGATGGTGAAAACCGGAGACATGGCCAAGGAAGGCTACGAGAAGATCGCCAAGGAGGCCGAGAAGGGGATGAGGGTCGTCCGGGAAAAAACCCACGAAAGCATCGGAGCCATCAAGGAATTCCTGGATAAGAAAAAAGAAGATCTCTCCAAGAAATCCAAGGACTACCCGGAATAGGGCCTTTTTCTCGATTCCGCAACCGCTCTATACCGCCGCTCAATCCTGCCGGCTGGGATACTCGCCGGCGGGGAGGGAGGCTTGAGCCATGAAAGGCCTGGACAAAGACAAGCCGCCTCCCGTCACCGCTTCCGGCATCCCCGTCAAGGAGTTCTACGCCTGGCCCGACCTTGAACCCTGGCTCGAGGAACTTCGGGAAGAAAGGCCGGGCGCCTATCCTTTTGCCCGCGGCATCCATGCCTCCATGTACCGCGAGCGCCTGTGGACCATGCGGCAGTACGCCGGGTTCGGGACTGCGGAAGAATCCAACAGGCGGTACCGCTACCTGCTGGCCCAGGGACAGACGGGCCTGAGTATCGCCTTCGACCTGCCCACCCAGGTGGGATTGGACTCCGACCACCCCCGGTCCCGGGGAGAAGTGGGACGCGTGGGCGTGGCCGTCAGCTCGCTCTCGGACCTGGAGGTCCTGCTGCGCGGCATTCCCCTGGAGCAGGTCAGCGTCTCGATGACCATCAACTCCACGGCCGCCGTTCTCCTGGCCATGCTCCTGGCCCTGGCGGATAAGAGAAAAATAAAACGGAGCGTCCTGACGGGGACGATCCAGAACGATATCCTGAAGGAATACATCGCCCGGGGCACATACATTTTCCCCCCGCGGCCGTCGCTTAAGATCATCACCGACATCCTGTCGTTCTGCCGCGCCGAGGTCCCCCGCTGGAACACCATGAGCATCAGCGGCTATCACATTCGCGAGGCGGGGGCCACGGCCGTCCAGGAGCTGGCTTTCACCCTGGCCAACGCAACGGCCTACGTTGAATCGGCCCGTGCGGCCGGCCTGGATGTGGATGAGTTCGCCCCGCGGCTCTCCTTTTTTCTGGCCGCTCACAGCGACGTGTTCGAAGAGACGGCCAAGTTCCGGGCGGCCCGCCGCCTATGGGCTCGTCTGATGAAGGAGCGCTTCGGCGCGAAGGACCCCCTCTCCTGGAAGTTCCGTTTCCATGTCCAGACGAGCGGCTCCGCCCTCCTGGCCCAGGAGCCGGAAAACAACGTCATCCGCATCACCCTCCAGGCCCTGGCCGCGGTCCTGGGCGGCGCCCAGTCGCTTCACACAAACTCCCGGGACGAGGCCTTGTCCCTGCCCAGCGAGGAGTCCGCCCGGATCGCGCTCCGCACCCAGCAGGTCATCGCTCACGAATCCGGCGCGGCCTCCACGGCCGACCCGTTGGGCGGCTCCTACTGGGTGGAATCGCTCACCCGGCGGATCGAGGAACAGGCCGCGTTCCTCATGAAAAAAATCGAGGACATGGGCGGCATGCTGCCGGCCATCGAGCAGGGGTTCGTTCAGCGCGAGATCCAGGAATCGGCGTTTCTTTTTCAGAAACAGGTCGAATCCGGGGAGCGCGTCCTGGTCGGCCTCAACCGGTACCGGCTCGAGGGCATCCGGTCCGGAGTTCCCCTCTTCGTCCTCCGCCGGGGCGTAGAGAGGACGCAACGCCGGAGGCTCGCCGAGCTCCGGCGGAGACGGTCTTCCCGTCGCGCGACCGGCAGCCTGGCGGCCGTCGCGCGGGCCGCGGAACGCGGAGATAACATCATGCCGGTCCTGATCGAGGCCGTCAAAGCCTCCGCGACTTTAGGTGAGATCATCGACACCCTGAGGAGCGTCTATGGTGAATACCGGGAAAATCCGGTTTCCTGAATCCGGACCTCGGGCGTTTCGATATGCCGACCCCGTTCCTCCCCGTCTCTGTCTGCCTGACGGCAGGCATCCTCTGCGGCCGGAACATGGGGAACGGCGTTTTGATCGGCTCTCTCCTGCTCGCGGCGAGCCTGCGGCTGGCTGTTTTTCGGTCTGCGCCGTAACGCCCTCGTCGCCGCCTTCCTTCTCCTGGCCGTCTTCTCCCTGGGCGCGCTCCGCTCCCGCCAGGCGCACTCCGACTACCTGAACCATCCTCTTCGGCTGCTCTGCATGCCGGACTACGCGGATTTCGAGGGGCGCCTCGCGCGTTCGCCGTCCCAGGGGGCGGGGAAGACCGAGCTCATCGTCCTCGTAGACGGCGTCCGTCACCGGAAGCGCTTTAGGCGGCTTTGCGGCCGGGTCCGGTTCATCGTCCTCGGCGACACGGCCCCGGAAGTCAGCCTCTTGCGGCGTTTGCGTCCCGGGGACAGGGTCAACATTTCCGCCCGCCTGAGCGCCCGCCGAGGATTCCTCAATTTCGGTCAGGCGGCCTCCGACCGGCGCCTGGAGCTCCAGAGTCTCCATCAGACGGCCTTCTCCAAGAGCGCATTATTGGTGACTCGGACGGCCGAGGGGTCGAAGCTCGACCCGCGGCGCTGGGCTGCTTCTCTCCGTCGAAGGCTTCTGGACAAAATCGAGGAGGTTTTCCGGGACTCCCGAGGTTCCGGCCTGAACGAAACAGGAGCGGTCCTCGAGGCCATCCTTCTCGGGGAGCGGGGGCATCTCCACCCGGACACCCTGCGCTCTCTCCGTGAGTCCGGGCTGTTTCATCTGATCGCCATCTCCGGAGCGCATATCGCCGTCTTCTCCGGCCTTCTCCATTTTCTGCTGACCGCCGTCCGCATTCCCCGCCGGGCATCCGCGCTTCTCCTCATTCTCTTCCTCGCCTTCTATGCCCTGGTGGTCGAGGGCCGGGCTTCCGTCTTGCGGGCGGTCATCATGTCCTCGCTCTATCTCCTGGGGAGAATCCTTTGGAGGGATGTCCGCTTGTTGAACACCGTTTCCCTGAGCGCCTTCCTCCTTCTGCTCTGGCATCCCATGAGCCTCTGGGAGCCGGGTTTCCAGCTCACTTTTGCCGCGACGATATCCATCATCCTCTTTGCGCCGCGCATTCTGCGGAAGATCCCCCGGCTTCCTCTTCGTCTCCCGGAGCTGATCGCCGCTTCGCTGGCGGCTCACCTGGGCGTCACGCCCGTTCTCGCCGCGGCCTTCAACCGCGTCGTCCTCTCCGGCCTCGTCCTCAACCTGGCCGCGGTGCCCCTCATGGCGGCCATCATGTCCGCCGGCTACGCCTTTCTCGTCGCGGCGCACATTCATCCCCTGCTGGGCCGGGCCGCCGGATGGGCCGTGAAAATTCCGGTTCAGGCCTTCCTCCTCCTCTCCCGCCTGCCCGGGCAGACCCCGCCGTTCTCCTATCGCCTGCCCTCTCCTCCGCCCATAGTCTTGGGCCTCTACGTTCTGCTCCTGTTGTCCCTGCTCTTCCCTCGAGGGTGCAAGGGCAAGGGGCGGACGGCCGCGGGCTTGCGGTTATTGCTGTTCCTGGCCGCCTTCGCCGCCCTGGCAGCTTATCCCTTCCCCGCCCGCCGAAGCCCCGGGCTCCGCGTAACCTTTCTCGATGTCGGCCAGGGGGAAGCCATCCTGGTCGAGTTCCCGGGCAGAAAAAAGATGTTGGTGGACGGAGGCGGTTTGCCGGGCGGCGATTTCGACGTGGGGGAATCCGTCGTCTCGCCCTGCCTGTGGAGGGCGGGAATGAAAGGCGTGGACATCCTGGTTTCGACGCACGCCCATTCGGATCACATCGGGGGCTTGTGCGCCGTCGCCCGGAACTTCAGGGTTGGTGAAGCCTGGGAAACGGCCGCTCCCGTCGACGACGCCTGGCAGCGGCGCTTCCGAAGATCGCTCCGCCTGTCCGTTCCCGTCAGGCGCCCGGGGGGGGGAGACGCGTTTTTCATTTCCGGCGTCCTGGTCGAAGTCCTGCATCCGCCCGCGTCCGACGCCGCCCCCCGGGACGTGGACAACGAGTCTTCCCTGGTGCTCCGGTTGACCTACGGCCGGGTTTCCATGCTCCTCACGTCAGACATCGGTCGGGATTCGGAGGGATGGCTTATCCGCCGGAACTCATTTCTTGAGTCCGTCGTCCTGAAGGCGGCGCATCACGGCAGCGACACCTCGACGACGGCGGAATTCCTGGAGCAGGTCAGGCCGCGGATGGCTGTTATTTCTTCCGGGGAGGGCAACGCCTTCGGCCTCCCCGGTCGCGCGGTCCTGGAACGGCTCCGGCGGGCCGGTGTGCGCGTGTTTCGCACGGACCTCGACGGCGCGGTCGAAGTCTCGAGCGACGGGAGGTCGGTCCAAGTCCGGACCGCCGCACGGATTGACGATAGGCCCTATTTAATCTATATTGAAAGTGAGGCATGAACATGCGCAGGTGGTTTATGGCCGCTGTCTTTCTATTGTCTACGGCCGCAATTCTTTTCTCTCAAGACCTGGCCGAAGCGGCGAAAAGAGAGAAGGAAAGGCGGGCCGCCTTCAAGGAAAAGCCCGTCACCCTGCTGACCAACGACACGATGTCCGGTCTGAGAAAGAAACCGGCGGTCAGCAACACCCCGGCTGAACCTTTTCTGCCGGAGGAGGAAACCGCGCCTCCCCCGGCGGAGAGGGAGGCGGCCGATGTCGCCCCTCCTTCCACCCGGAACGTCCCTTCGGTCTCCGTCATCCAGCCGAGGGAAACATCGAGGGCCGGCCCGGGTTCCTCTCCCGAGGGGCAAGCCTCGGAAGCCGAATCCCGATGGCAAAAAGCCAAGGAGTACGCCGACCTCCTGGAACTCAAGCTCAACTCTCTGTGGCTGCAGTTCTACAGCATGGACGACGGGAAACCTAGAGAACTCCTTCAACAGGAAATCGCCGAGGTCTTTGATAAATACACCCGGGCCCGGGAAGAAGAAACCAAGCTCCGGGAGGAAATCGACCGTCCGAAGGATCTCTAAGACCGGCAGCCCGCCTTCTCCGGAGCGAGGCTGAAGCCGGGACGGGCGTCAGCGAAAATACAGGAACGAAATCTGCAGTCCGAGTTCCCTCTCATCCTTGGAATTGGGGAGGGAGAGAGCGGGAATGAACGTTTTGTCCGTGGCGATCACCAGATAAAACTCGTCCTTGTCTCCCATCATGCTCTGGGGAACCGTGTAGGATTTCTCAAAAATGCCGTCTTTGGGCGAGAATTCCTCCAGCACCTGGTCGTTGATCTTGATGATGATTTTCTGCTCCTTCAAGAGGTCCAGGTTCTGGCCGCCCCTCACGACGAACATGGCATCGCGCCGGGGATTGTCGATCACGCAACGGGCCTCCCTGGCCGTCCAGCGCCACTGCTTGAGGATGGCCTCGGGGTTGATCTCCAGGTCGTACCAGCCGCTTTCATAGATGATCTCGGGCGTGCCGGGGGGCGGCGGGAAGACTTTAATCGTGGCTTTATGCACCTCAGCCTTGGACTTTCCCGACCGGTCCAGGGGCGAGTAAAAACCGATGGACATCTTCATGTTCTCGACGCCGGAGAACTGGGGGTCGAATTCATCGATGAAGGTCGGAATGTAGATCCGGCGGGTGTAAGAAGTGACCTGGCCCGGACCCCATTGGGACGTGGGGACGACGGGCAGGTGATCGTCCTGGAAGAGCATGTTGTCCTTGTGCCAGAAATGGACGAAAACGTTGTAGTCTTTGTCCATCGGCAGAAAATCCGACCCGGTCTTCCATTCGTAAATCATATCGACGAACAGGTTGTCGGACAGGGGGGTCTCGGAAAACGTCACTTTAAGCTCGATCCCCTTGACCTGGTTCTGCTTGCTGCAGGACAGGGCGGCAAGCATCACCGCAACCATCGTCAAGCCTATCATCACGTGTCTTTTCATGGGAAAGCCTCCTCGTTGGACAGGTTCCACGCTTCGGTCTCTTATTATAAAAAAGAAGAGCCTCCGAGTAAAGCCGTCGTTCTCCATAGAAAGAATCTTCTTTTAGGTGACGGACTAGACCTCTATGGGGTCCTGTCGGTGTCCGGCCCGTCCGGAAATGCCGGCCATTTCCCCCCTTGTTTCCCCAGGGGCAGGATGCTTCCCTCTCCATCCGGCCTTGCCGGAGTGACCGACCGCAGTCAGGCTACCAGATGACCGGGCTCTCCTTCTGGATATAGGGGATTCCGGCTTCCGACATCAGGGCGTTGAGGCGCGGGATATCGCGCTCGATAACGGCGTTTATCCTGTTGACCAGCCCCCTGAGTTTTTCGCCGACGGCGGCAATCTCCGCCAGGCTCCCGGCCGAGGGCGCCTCGGTCACCGCTCCGACGGTGCGGGCGGTCATCATCAGCCGCCCCCGAACCGAAGCACGCATGGCCTCCAGGCTGAACCCGGCGCCGCCGGGTTGGCCTGCCAGCTCCGACCTGACGGATTCGACCTCTTTGAGCGCCGCCGCCAGAGCATCGGCCAAGGCCGGCGCCGCGGCCGGAGACTGCTTCATCATGGACTGGGCGGAATCGAGCTTCCGTTTCAGGGACGACACCGATGTCTCGACGGAGGTGATGGCCGAAATCATGCGCATGATTTCGAGAAGGGCGTCACGCTGGGCCTTGCGGTCCGCGAGAGAGACATTGATCCTCGGGTCGCCCTCGACCTTCACGGACTTGACCGATTCAAGTCCGCCGGCGCTCAAGGTGACGGTGTACGCGCCGGGGATCACCGAGGGGCCTTGCCGGAGGCCGAAACCCGCCCCCCGGGGGCCGGTCTCCCCGGATGAGGGCGCTTCGTACCTCAGGTCCCAGGCGACCCGATGCATGCCGGCCGTTTTCGGCCCCTTGAGCTGCCGGACGATCGAGCCCTCCGGGTCCTTGATGATAAGTTTCGGGTCCTCCTTCAGGTCTTCTTTTAAATAATATGTCAGGCTGGCGCCGTAGGCGGGGTTGGGCGCGACGAAAAACTTGTCGCCCAGATTGCCCTTGTGGTTGGCGGGGTTGAAAACCATCGCCTCCCGGATATCGAACAGCGCCAGGGACGAGCCAAGCACGGCCGGGCTCATCTGCTCAAGGGGAGTGACATCATCCAGGATGTAGAGGCTCCGTCCGTGGGTTCCCAGGATCAGGTCGTTGTCCCGGGGATGAATGAGAATATCCTCCACGGGGACCATGGGCAGGTTGGACTTGATCTGCAGCCACCGTCCGCCGCCGTCGAAGGAAATATAGGCCCCCCGCTCCGTTCCGGCGAACAGAAGGCGGGCGGTTCGCGGATGCTCGCGGACGACGCTGACTGTGCTGCCCGCGGGGATATCGGCGCAGGCTGACACCCAGGTTTCGCCGTAATCCCTGGTGATGAAGATATAAGGAGTAAAATCGCCGCTCCGATGGCCGTCCAGGGCGACATAAGCCATCCCCTCCAGGGCGCGGGAAGCTTCGACCCGTGAGACATAGGTTCCGCCGGGAACTCCGGCAAGGCGCGAAGCGACATTCTTCCAGGTCTGTCCCCCGTCCCGGGACACCTGCAGACAACCGTCGTCCGTCCCGACCCAAAGCAACCCCTCCTTGAGCGGGGATTCAGCCAGGGTGGTGATGGTCCCGAAGTGCGACACTCCGTCGTTACCCGACAGGGTGTCGGGGCCGACCGCCTGGCCCATGATGGGCATCTTGCTCCGGTCGGGCGATGTGGTCAGGTCGATCGAAGCCGTCCAGGACTCCCCCCGGTCGGTGGACTTGAACAGCCTGTTCCCGCCGTAATAAAGGGTCCTGGGGTCATGCGGAGAGATGAGAATGGGGCTGTTCCAATTGAAGCGGTAGCGTTCCCGCTCGTCCTTGGACTGGGGCCGGATGGGCTTGCTCTCCCCGGAATT
This sequence comes from uncultured Eubacteriales bacterium, assembly GCA_964521765.1. Taxonomy (GTDB): domain Bacteria; phylum Acidobacteriota; class Aminicenantia; order Aminicenantales; family JAFGAV01; genus JAFGAV01. The sequence goes on along the minus strand of CAZFTV010000001.1, from coordinate 6,343 downwards.
GAGGTCGAAGCGGAAGAGATTTCCGTCCTGGGATTCGGCATAGATCAAGGCCGGGTTCGTGGGATCGACCTGGACATAGAAGCCGTCCCCGCCGCCCACGCGAATCCATTCGTCATTGGTGATGCCCAGCCTGTTCCACGTGGCGCTCGGTCCTCCCCAAGTCCCGTTGTCCTGGAGCCCGCCGTAGAGCCAGTACGGCCGCCTCATGTCCACCGCGACCTCGTAGAATTGGCCGAGGGGGATGGTGTTGACGAAGTCCCAGCTGAGCCCCCGGTCATAGGAAAAGTGGATTCCGCCGTCGGAGCCGACGACGATGTGGTCGGAATCGGCCGGGTTGATCCACATGGCATGATGGTCCCCGTGGATCGAGCGCAAAAGGTCGTCCCGGAAGGACTTGCCTCCGTCCTCGGAATAATACATCGATGCGCCCAGCACCCAGATGCGCTGGTCGTTCCGCGGGTCGACGCGCACGTTGCTGTAATACATGGGCCGGGGGTTGGTCATGGACATCTTGCGCCAGGAGAACCCCTTGTCGTCCGAGCGGAAGAGCCCTCCCTCCTTGTGCTCGACCAGGGCATAGACGACCCGGGGGTCGGCGCGGTAGACGTCCAGGCCGATGCGGCCCGTGACGCCCGAGGGCAGGCCGTTCGAAATCTTGACCCAGTTCTCCCCGCCGTCGGTCGTCTTATGGAT
>CAZFTV010000001.1:3427-5631 GCA_964521765.1 uncultured Eubacteriales bacterium | reverse complement strand
CCCAGGCCGTCCGCCGGCGCTGATAGGCCGCGGCGTAGACGGTCTCCGGGCTTTCCGGGTCCATGGCGGCGTCCACAACGCCCGTGTCCTGGTCGATGAACAGGACGTTCTTCCATGTCTTTCCGCCGTCGGTCGTCTTGAACAAGCCCCTCTCTTTGTTCGGACCCCAGAGGCGGCCCAGCGCGGCGACGTAAACCACGTCGGGGTTGGAGGGGTGGATCAGGATGCGCCCGACGTGATGGCTGTCGCGCAGGCCCATGTTTTTCCAGGTCCGGCCGGCGTCCGTCGACTTGAAGACGCCGTCGCCCCAGGACGAGCTCTGGCGGTTGTTGTTCTCGCCGGTGCCCACCCACACGATGTCCGGGTTGGAGGGCGCCAGGGTCACGTCGCCGATCGAGCTCGTGCTCTGGTCGTCGAACAGCGGCTGCCAGGTGACGCCGTTGTTCGTCGTCTTCCACAGCCCTCCCGACGCGGTGGCCACGTAAAGAATGCGCGGGTTTTTCTCGACGACGGCGACATCATCGATCCGGCCGCCCATGTTGGCCGGGCCGATCGAGCGCCAGGTCAGGCCCGCAAGGACGCTTTCGGGAAATTCCGCCGCCGCCGGCACGGCCTTTTTTTCGGCCTCCAGGGTCAGCGCCAAGGATAAGGATATAAAGAGAGCCAGAACAACCGCTCCTCGCGGCAGAGAATGAGACATGGATGACCTCCTTAATTTAAGAAAAGATATTCTACATCTCCCGTCAATCCTCGTCCACCGTTTCAAGAATATCGAAATCATCTCCTTTTGTGTGATGACCGTGATCTTCATGGGGTCCTGTCGCGGCCCCACTTCAATTTGCGCCGTGAATCACACAAAAGGAGAAGCTTCCAGGAATATCGGATTTCCGTTTGAACGCGCCGCGACGATGATATATAGTGACCCCGAATGAGAGCCGCACTCCGTCTCTATTCCCTTCTTTCCTGCCTCGTGACGCGCGTTAAAAGTTTTTTTTATAGGCGGGGATGGGCCAAGGCGCTGCGAGCCCCCCTGCCCGTCATCAGCGTGGGGAACATCTCCCTGGGCGGGACCGGGAAAACCCCCCTGGCCATCGAAATCCTGAGCTATCTGCTCAAGGAAGGATACCGCCCCGCTTTGGTGACCCGCGGATACGGGGGGAAATGGGAACGCCGCGGCGGCGTTCTTTCCGACGGGGCCAAGCTCCACGGCGGCTGGCAGGAAGCCGGGGACGAGCCCTTTCTGGTCGCCCGAAGGCTGCCGCGGGCCGGCGTGTTCGTCGGCCGGCATCGCCTTTTATCCTGCTTCAAGGCCGCGGAGATGGGTTTCGACGTCGCCGTTCTCGACGACGGATTCCAGCACCTGAAGCTTCACCGGGACCTGGACATCGTCCTTTATGCCTCCGGAAAAAACCCCACGCGGCGGGAGCCCCTGTCTTCCTTGAAAAGAGCGGACGTCATCCTGCTGCCCGAGGGCGCGCTGTCCGGAACCGGGAGGGGGAGGCCGCCCGTTTCTCCGGGGTCTCTTGTTCAGGTCTATTCGGTCGCCCCCCGGGTTTTCTTGAAATTTTCCGAAGATTTATTCGAGGCCGAGGACCCCATCCCGCTCGAGCGCTTTCGCGGCGCCGGAACGCTGGCTTTCTGCGGCCTGGCCGAGCCCGAGAGGTTTTATCTGACCCTCGAGAAGCTCGGTTTGCGCCTGATGGAAAAACTGGCCTTCCCCGACCACCATGACTATCCGTCCCGCTCGTGGTCCCGCATCCGGGAGCTCTGCCGCGGCCTGAAGCCCGATGTCGTCGTGACCACGGAGAAAGATGCCGTCAAGCTAACCGGCCGCCCGGAAGTGCCCGGCGATATCCCGCTCGTCGCGCTCCGGATCGGTCTCTCGCTGGAGCCGGCCTTCTTCGACGCCGTTGCCGCCCGCCTTCCCAGGGCGGCGGGAGAGACCCCGTGACGGAAAGGCTCCGCAATATCCCATTCTACCTGGCCTTCCGGGCCGTCTCCCTTCTCTTCCTGATCCTCCCCAGGCGCCTGTGTCTCGCCCTGGGCGGATCGTTAGGCCTCCTGGCTTTCGGTTTCGATGCGAGGCACCGGACCCTGGCTCTCAACAACCTCCGCGTCGCTTTCGGCTCCCGGGTCTCGCCCGTGGAGCGGCGGCGGATCGCCCGCGAGTCTTTTGCGCGATTCGGCCGTATGCTGGCCGACCT
>CAZFTV010000001.1:0-3417 GCA_964521765.1 uncultured Eubacteriales bacterium | reverse complement strand
GCGGCGGCTCCCCCGCGAGCGCCTCGAAACTCTCGTGGACCTCGAGGGCGGGGAGTTCTTGAAGCGGGCGCTGGAGGGGGGCCGGGGGGCGCTCCTCTTCACCGGCCACTTCGGCAACTGGGAGGCCGGCTCTCTGGCCGTGTCGCGCCTTGCTCCGCTGCATGTCGTCGCCCGGAAGTTGGACAACGCGCTCGTGGAGAATGAGATCCTGGCCCTGCGCCGCCGTCTGGGCGCCCGGGTCATTTACAAGCACCAGGCCGCGCGCCGCGTCCTCGAGGCGCTGCACAGGAATGAAGCCGTGGCCATCGTCATCGACCAGAACGTCCTTCGCCGCGAGGGTGTCTTCGTAGATTTTTTCGGACGGCCGGCCTCCACGACTCCCGGACTGGCCGCTTTTCATCTGAAATCCGGCGCGCCCCTCCTGCCCATCTTCAGCCATGCCCGCCGGGACGGGCGTTACACCATCCGGCTGGGCCGGCCTCTCGAAATCTCCCCGAGCGGCTCCTTTCCCGCGGATGTATTGAAAATCACGGAAGCCTGCACTAAAATCATTGAAGCGCAAGTCCGGGAGGCCCCCGCGTCCTGGCTCTGGTTCCACGACCGGTGGAGGTCCCGGCCTGCGGATGAACATGGATAAGAAGCAGCGCGCCGACGGCAGGTCCTTCGATGAGCTCCGGCCCATCAAGATCACGCCCGACTGTCTTGATTTCGCCGAGGGCTCGGCCCTGATCGAGGTCGGCCGGACCCGAGTCATGGCCGCCGCCACCCTCGAAGACAAAGTCCCCGCCTTCATCAAGAACACCGGCTCGGGGTGGGTCACGGCCGAATACGCCATGCTCCCCCGCTCGACCGAGAAGCGCACGCAGCGCGAGCGCATGCAGGGCGGCCGCAGCCAGGAGATCCAGCGCCTCATCGGGCGTTCACTCAGGTCCGTGACCGACCTGCCCCTCCTCGGGGAGCGGCAGGTCATCATCGACTGCGTCGTCCTCCAGGCCGACGGCGGAACGCGGGTGGCCTCGATCTCCGCCGCCTGCATAGCCCTGGCCCTCTGCCTGAAGCGGATGCTGGACCTGAGGCTCATCAGCCGCATGCCCCTCAAGCACCTCGTGGCCGCCGTGTCCGTGGGCTTCGTGGACGGGGAGTTGCTCCTGGACCTGGACTACGGCGAGGATTCGTCGGCCGAGCTGGACATGAACATCGTCCAGACCGACCGGGGCCAGCTCGTGGAAGTCCAGGCCTCGGCGGAAAAAGCTCCCTTCTCCCGCAAGACGCTGGCCGGGCTCATGCAGCTCGGGGACAAGGGCGTCACGGAGATCATCCAGAAACAGCGCGAGGTCCTTATCAAAAAAAGCAGGCTGTTCATGGCCTACGGAGATTAGATGAGACGCACAACCGCCGGGGAGTTTGAGGGGGGCGGTGAGCCTCCCCTCGGGGGGTCAGCGGAGCGAAGCGAAGCGCCGGCGTCCCGCCTCTGAGGATGACTCAGACAAGGAATTTTCGAGACGTGACGCTAAGGGAGGAGGACGAAATCAGCATGGAGCGCATCCTGGTCACGGGCGGAGCGGGTTTCCTGGGCAGCCATCTCTGCGACCTTCTTCTCGAACGCAGGGGAGACGTCATCTGCGTCGACAACTGCTTCTCCGGAAGCAGGGACAACTTCCGGCATCTGGCCGGAAACGCCGCCTTCGAGTTCATCCGCCACGATGTCATCCACCCGCTGTTTGTGGAAGTGGACAAGATCTACCATCTGGCCTGCCCGGCCTCTCCCATCCACTACCAGCTCAACCCCATCAAAACGGTGAAGACCAACGTTATGGGCACGATCAACATGCTCGGCCTGGCCAAGAGGACGGGCGCCAGGTTTCTGCTGGCCTCGACCTCCGAGATTTACGGCGACCCGGAAATTCATCCCCAGACCGAAAACTACTGGGGCCACGTCAACCCCATCGGCCTGCGGAGCTGTTACGACGAGGGGAAGCGCGTGGCCGAGACCCTGGCCATGGATTACCATCGCCAGAACCGGGTGGCCGTCCGCATCGCGCGGATCTTCAACACCTACGGCCCGAGGATGGCCGTCAAAGACGGCCGGGTGGTCAGCAACTTCATCGTCCAGGCCCTGCGGGGCGAGCCGTTGACCGTCTACGGCGACGGAAACCAGACGCGCTCTTTCTGCTTTGTCAGCGACCTGATCGACGGCCTGGTCAGGCTGATGGAGGCCGACGACCTGACCGGGCCGGTCAACCTGGGAAACCCCTCTGAGTTCACCATCCTGGAGCTGGCCGAGCGCGTCCTCAAGCAGACCGGAAGCCGTTCGGCCATCGTCCACAAACCCCTCCCCCAGGACGATCCCGTCCAGCGCTGCCCGGATATCTCCCTGGCCAGGGCGCGCCTCGGCTGGGAGCCGCGCGTCGCCCTGGAGGAAGGCCTGGACAAGACGATCGCCTATTTCAAGGCTAAGCTCAAAGCCTGACCCCCGAGGAACACGCCATGAAGCTGTCCATCGTCATCCCCGTGTACAACGAGCGCCAGACGATCGCCGAAGTCCTGCGTCGCGTCCTGTCCGTGCGGCTCGGCCTGAAGAAAGAAATCATCGTCGTCGACGACTGCTCACGGGACGGCACCCGGGAGTGGCTTCACGCCTACAGGCATCCCCAGGTCAAGGTCTTTTATCATGAGGTCAACCAGGGCAAGGGCGTCGCTCTCCGGACGGGATTTGCCCGGGCCACGGGGGACATCATCCTCGTCCAGGACGCCGACCTTGAGTACGACCCCCGAGAATACTCCCAGCTCCTGGCGCCCATTCTCGACGGCCGGGCGGACGTCGTTTACGGCTCCCGCTTCCAGGGGGGGACCCACCGGGTCCTCTTCTTCTGGCACTACGTCGGCAACAAGATCCTGACGACGTTCTGCAACATGATGTCCAACCTCAACCTGACCGACATGGAGACCTGCTACAAGGTCTTCAAGAGGGACGTGCTCAAGAAAATCCGCCTGAAATCCCGGCGGTTCGGGTTCGAGCCCGAAGTGACGATCAAGCTGGCCAAGCTCCGCTGCCGCATCTACGAGGTCCCCATCTCCTACTCGGGCCGGGACTACAGCGAGGGCAAGAAGATCGGCTGGAAAGATGGAGTGGCCGCCGTTCTCCACATCCTCCGCTTCCGCTTCTTCGACTGATCGGTCTCCTGCTGATACACTTCATTATTGCCTGGTCTGAGGCTTGCACTCTTCTCGTTTTTCAGCCTTTTTTCCTCCTGGGGCTCAAAGCCAACAGAAAGCAACAAACATGCCGGGGAGGAGGGTTGAGGCGCCAAGAGCGGCTTAATCTGGATTCGACGGGTTCGGGAAAGAGCATGAAGACATCAAGAGGGCTTGGGTTTTGGCCGGAGCGAGCCTCAGGCCGGATTTAGCCCTCCCGAA